>JBDSLX010000196.1:0-10480 GCA_039916145.1 Verrucomicrobiota bacterium
AATTTGCGGGAGCGTTTTTGTGGAAAATTGGTTTTCTAATTTCAACGAATGACAGTTGAGGCAGCCGGAGCTTTGCACTAATTTTTTCCCATTCTCGATTGTCTCCTTAATTGGCACAGCGGTTTCCGTTGGCTTTTCACCGTTGAACAAAAGATATGCCGCAATTTGTTCGCGGTGTTCGTCGCTCAATTTGAATCGCGGCATCCGAATCCAAGCGTAATGCGCCTCGGGCTGTTTGAGAAAATTGATCAGCGTTCCGGGCGCAAATTTTTCGCGAATATTTTTTAGCGAAATCTTTTTCGGATCGCTCTCAGAAGAATCAGGCGCGTTGTGACAAGCAGTGCAGTGCAGAGTTTCGAAAAGCTTTTTTCCGGATTCATTTTGTCCCGAAGCCAACTCTTTGACTGGGGGCTTTTCTGACGCTGACTTCAATGAAGCCAGAAACGCAGCAATCGCTTCCGAATTTGTTTTGGCGGATTCATCAGCGAAAACCTTCGGCATATGTGCTGAGTAGCGCAAACTTTTCGGATCGGAAATCCAGCGCGCCATCCAGTGGTAATTCCGCCGCGCGCCAATATTTTCAAACGTAGGCGCATCCATGTCTAATTCCGGCATCGCCATTTCGAATTTGGGTATGACATGACATTTCGCGCAGCGATGTTCGGCGAACAGCTCGCGACCCAGGCGAAGTTGTTTCCCGTCCTGTTCCTCGGTGGTCGGCAAGTGGCTCAGCGCCGCCGATGGAATCGGTTGCATAAAACTGTCGCGCGGTTTCCAAAGCAGACGAACTGATGCGTCGCCTTGTGCCGGACTTAAGAGCGTCGCGCGCAACGCATTCGTTCCTTTATTCAAACGAACCGATTTGCTCAACTTGGAAATTGAATTTGTTCCATTCGTTTCCAAAACAACTGCGCCATTGATTTCCAGTTTAAGATTTCCGTTCCGCTCCATTTGAAATGCGTAGTCGCCACGCAAATCGGCGGAAATAAATCCCTCCCATGTCGCAGAGAATTTCCCGCCGGGCAAAAAGGGCGTCGGCGGTTTTCCGGCTGGAACATAGAGCCAGACGTTGGGAGCGGTCGTCGTATCGGTTTTGCCGGAGACGACGTAGCTGATACTCAAGCCGGCGACTGGTTTCGTCGCGGGAGTTTGTGCGATACCAAGATTGCACAAGAAAACCCCGTTTATTGTCACTAATACTGGCGAGAAACTTTTTCCGAAACGGCGTGATGAGATTCGCATTAGAGTTCTGCGTTACGGAATTACATTGATCGTGTGTTGAATGGATTGAACAATTTCCGTTCCGTCTTTCGCTTTCAAATTAAAATTGATGGATTGTCCCATCACGGGTTTTAAATCGGCAATTTCCAGCGTCACAATTCTCCCGTCGGCAGATAATTTCGCAGCCTGAATGGGCAACTCATCGCGGCATTGTTTGCTGGGATCGGCGACTGAAAATTCAGGCGAACCGTAGTCTTCGGCACGTCTATAATTCCAGCGTTTCGCAGTGTAGTTCTGAAGATCGGTTGCATAGGCGGGATCAAGCGGTTGTGTGAAGGAAATCTCGATGGCGTTCTTTTTCACTTTCAATCCACTCGCGGCATAAACCGCTTTTCCAGTGTGGCGAACACGATCCAGTCCGGCCATTTTCACTGCTGTCGTTTGCCAGCCCTGCAAACCGGCAATGTAAAGTTGCCCATCCTTCAGATTGAAACGCGCCCGCATCGTCGATGAAGTAAATTTCAGAGGAATTTTCACCATGCCGCCCTGCCTCTGATCGCCGACTTGCTCCTTCAAAACGTGATACAACGCGGATTTGCCGTAGGACATGTGAAGCAATTCGCCCTCAAGCGGCCCCCATTTGTTGCTCGTCACCCAAACTTGACCGCCGCCGGAATTATCCACGTCGTTGTGCGACATCCAGCAAAGTGGCGACTTGAATTGCGGAATCGGATTTCGATGCGCCAAAGTTTCCACGCCGTAAAATCCGCCTTGCTCAATCCAATTCAGCGGACAGGCGGGAACCCATGTTCCTTCATTGTCTCCCGTCGTAATTTCGTTGTTTGGCCCAACACCCATCCCGTTTGGCGCGCGAAATCCCGTCGCGAAAACTTCCAATTTTTTTCCGTCTTTGGAAACTTTCAGAATCGTCCCTGCATGAGCGGTGACTGTTCCAAAATTATCTCCGCCGAAACCACGACCGCCACCACGCACCGGCCCGCCTTTCGCCATGTAAAAATTTCCTTTCGTGTCCGTCTGCAAATCGAAAACAAATTCGTGGAAGCCGGGAGACGAAGTGATTTCGTTGTTAAAATTTTCATAAAAATCCGCTTCGCCATCGTTGTTGAAATCGTGATAGCGCGTGATCTGATCGCGACCCGAAGTGTAAATCACGTCATCGACAATTTTCAGGCCGAGCGTTTCATAACTGCCCGAAGCAAAACGTTTCCAAGTCAGCTTTTCGAGTTTCTCGTCGATGCCGGAAACAATCCAGATATCGCCGTCCCATGTGCAAAGCGCGGCGCGTTTTCCATCCGCAAAAAAATCAAGTCCACCGAAACGCACGCGACGTTTCCAGGGGTTTTCGGTCGGTGGCGTGAGTTGATCAACCACATATGCGCCGTCCGGAGTGCTGCTGAAATTCAACACTCCTCTGGTTTCGACCGTTTCCGGCCAGCGCGCGGGCCCGCCGCGTTTCACCGCGACCATTTCCGGTTTGCCTTCGAGCAATTGCGAAAATTTTCCCGCATTGGTTTTCGCGCCATTCCAAATCACTATTTTGAACAGGGAAGCGATCGTTCCTTTTTTGAATTTTAAAACAATTCGCGCCGATTCGATTTCCAGCGAAACTCCTTTGGGCGCATCAACCAATCCGACGAGAGTCGCTTTGCCATCGCTGGTTTCGAGGGACGCCAAATTAGATTCGACTTTCCCGGAAGCATTTTCGACATCACAAATCGCCAGAGAAAACGGGCTTTTGATTTTTTCGATTTTAAAATTGCGCACGAAACCAACTTCTCCGTTCGACGCGACGCTGGCCGGAAGTTCTAAAATTTTCGTTCCAGAAATGGTGTAGGAAAAAATCACTTCATCGCCGTTCAGATACAAGCCGTTCCAACGCGCTGTGCTGGATGGAGCTGGGCCGAACGGCTCTGGTCGGAGGTCTTTGAACTTTCCATTCTCGTCAGAAAATCCCGGCAAAACTTTGGTGCCGAATTTCTGTTCGCCGGCAATGGACGGATGAGGTCCATGCGCATCGTTGAATGTGACGCCCTCGAAGTTTAAATAGTTTCCGGTCCATCCGGCTGTCATCCGTAGTAAATCAGTGTCGAAACAAACGAAAGCGTCGTTACCAATTTTCAGCGCTATGCCTTTGTTGGCGATGTTGTTGGTTGGAAATTTAGCGCCGATGCACGCATTTTGAAACGGGAAGTCCTGATCAAGATTACTTTGAGGAACCCATTTTCTTCGGCTGTCATTTTTGGCGGCGACTTCAGCATTGAGCAAGAAATTGCCCAGGAAAAAACTGAGGGCCACCAAAGTTGCCATCCGACAAAGCCTGCAATTTGAAAGTGAAATCATAAAATAGAACGACCTTTGCATTTTCTCTGTTTAACAGACGGTCCGAGATAGCGTCGAGATTCAAAACATTATTCTGGAAGTTAGCGCCGCGAATATCGGGCGATTTTTCATTTGCGCAATCGCACGGGAGATTTAGAATCGCCTCGCCCGACCACTTCAAACTTATGTATTTTGGCGTTGATTATCATCCTGAACATTGGGTTTTTCCTTACGCTGGAACAGCCGAAGAACCGGAGGCGCGTTGGAAAAAAGATGCCGAGTTGATGCAGAACGCTGGCGTCAACATCGTGCGAATGGGCGAATTTGTTTGGGGGCTTTGTGAACCGGAAGAAGGGAAATTTAACTTCGATTGGCTTAAACGCGTGATGGATATCATGCGCGATGCCGACATCAAAATCGTTCTCGCCACTCCGACGGCGGCTCCACCGATTTGGCTGGCGAAAAAACATCCCGAAATTTTGCCGCTGGATGAGAATGGCTTGGCGCTACACGAAGGAACGCGTCACGCCGTTTGTCTCAATTGCGATGTTTTTTGGGATTACTCGAAAAAAATTATTCGCGAGATGGCGGGGGCACTGGGAAAACATTCACAACTGATCGCATGGCAAATCGACAACAACGTGGCCGAGCACACCCAGCATTGCTCCTATAACGAAGAATCCCGATGCGACTGGCATGCCTGGCTTCAAGCAAAATATCAGACCATCCAGCGGCTTAACGAAATGATGGGCATGCGCTTTTGGAGCCAGAACGTAACCGACTGGTCTCACGTGCCAATGCCGATGACCGCGCCCACCGTTCATAATCCCGCCCTCGTTTTGGATTGGAGACGCTTTTGCAGCGACACGGTTGTGGCCTACGTGAAAATGCAGGCAGAATTGTTGCGCGAACTGACGCCAGACGCGCCCGTGACCACAAACCTTCGCGCCTTCAGTCAACATCTCGATTTATTCGATGTCGCCGAGAACCTTGATTTCGTCGGCGTGAACAGCAACGCCACCATCAAATCCAAGTCTGCCGATAACGCCTGCGAAATTGACTTCTTACGCTCTCTCAAAAAAAGCGGAGTCAAAACTCCCGACGGCGGCGAAAGTTTTTGGGTCATTGAACAAAAAGCCGGGCATGTTAACTGGCAGGAAGTGAATTCTCTCGTGCGACCGGGCGTGGTGCGCCTGTTCACTTACCAGCTCATCTCACGCGGTGCGGATGGCGTGCTCTATTTTTTTTGGCGGCAGCCCCGCATTGGCTCGGAGAAATTTTACGGAGGTGTCTTGACGCACGATGGCCGCGGCGAAAACCGCGTTTACGAAGAGATCAGCCAGATCGGGAATGAAGTTCGGCAACTCGCGCCGGTAATCAAGGGAACCAAAGTCGTGGCGGAGACTTGTATCATTTACAGCCACGAGAACGAATGGGCGCTCGAATTTCCGCGCCAGCCGAATAAATTTTTTAAGCAACGCGATCACATCCAACTTTTTCACAGCGCGTTGCACGACCGGAATATTCCAGTGGATTTCGCGCGGCCCACCGATGACTTGTCGAAATACAAAATTGTTTTCGCGCCGTCATTGCATACGTTGGCCGGCGGCGAAGCCGACGCCTTAAAACTTTACGTGCAAAATGGCGGGACACTCGTCGCGACCTGCAATACCGGGATGGTTGATGAGCATCAGATCGCGCCGGACTCCGGTTTTCCGAACGACCTGACCGATTTGTTCGGATTGGAGGTTCAGGAATTCGACATGTTGCAGCCCAACGAAGAAAATCATCTCACGTTCAAAGGCGGATTTCATACCAGCCATTTGCACACGGCCAAACTTTGGTGCGACATTATCGAGCCTAAGGGGTGCCAGACGTTGGCGAGTTACACGAAAGATTTTTATGCTGGCCGTCCGGCGATCACGATGAATAATTTTGGCCAGGGCAAGGCCATTTACATCGGCACCATCAGCCAGCAACCGTTTTATTACGACTTGGTCATCTGGTTGCGGCAACTTTGCAATTTGTTCCCGCTCCTGAAGGTGCCCGATACCGTCGAAGTCAGTATGAGGCAAAATCACAACTCACGGATTTATTTTCTGCTCAACCACCAAAATTCGCCGGTGCGAATTCAGTTTTACAAACCGATGCACGATTTTTTGACCGCGAAAACATTCACCGGCAATTACGATTTGCCCCCGCATGGAATTCTGGTGCTGGATGAACAACCTAAAGTGTGATCAATTGAGCGGAGGAATTATTCCACAAACAAGTGCAAGCCAATTTCACGAATTTCAAACGCGGCCCGCGCAAATCCTCGGCCCAACAAAATGTTCTTGCGGCGTGGCGCGGAATTGATTTGGCTCCAGTAGAAATTGGCCGCGCCAAAACCGCCCGACCGGCGGGCGACATCATGCCGCGGATTCTAAAAGATTTGCGCATTGATCGACGCCAATCGGAAAGCGAAATCCTGAAAGTCTGGAATCATTTGATCGATCCCAACCTTGTCGCGCACGCCAAGCCGACCGGAATCAACAAGGGAACCCTCTTCGTCACCGTCGATAGCAGTGTTTGGTTGGACGAAATCGTCCGTTATCGTCGCCACGATATTTTGCAGCGATTGCAAACCAGCTTTGGGAAAGATTTGATCACGCGGATTTCATTTCGGGTGGGCTAGAGCGATTTCAGAAATTCTGTCGCCGCCTCGATGATTTGGCGTGGACGGATTGCGCGCCAGCGTTTTGGAGTGCGGCAGTCTTCTGCTGCTTTTCCACCGCAAGTCGGACGACGCAAAGAGGCAGAGGACTGCCGCACTCCAAAACCTCGCGGGATTTTCCTGCCACCTTTCAGAACCGGCCACCGTTTTATTGAAACTGCTCTAGGGTTATTCAGCCGCTCGTTTGAGAATTTTGAAATCGTCTCGCTATCGGTTAACCCGGAGATTGATCTTCCAAGATTTCATCCTTGGTTTTTTCATCGCGACAAAAATAAGACAAGTGGCCAAGAGACCGGCGTGCTTGGGCCAGCAAATATTTTCGATGCGAAGCGTTATGGGCAGCGAAGCGCGGCGGCGCAAGATAATCTTCACGCAATCGCTCGACACACGGCCTGACTGGAGTTGCATCAAAGACCTTCCCATTCCATTGCGCCGGGCCCTTTGGTTTGGGATGGCAATTGCGTTCTCTTTCGTAGCGCTTGTGCAGCAAATAACTGCTGAGAATAGCCAGGGCACTTAACCGCACTATGATTTCGAAAAGGGGCATGGCAAATCAGACATTGGCCTCAACGTTGTAATCAAAGGTAATCAATCCGCTTTCTCATGGAAAGGATAGGAATGCCGCAACCCGGGCCGGTGGAAGAATGAACTATTTCGGAATGGCTTCGGTAGGCGGAGCATTCGTCGGTGACGAAAGGCCTAGTTTGGTTCGAATGCGGGCGGCCATGTCAGGCGACACTCCGGTTTCGGGATTGAAAATCTCGTTGCGAACAACAGTCTTCAAATCATTCATGGGTTTCAGGCCCACGCGGTCGCCTGCGCCTTCAATCTCTTTTTGATAGCGGTTCCAAATTTGTTGCGCCAACCGTTCGGACTTCAGCGCACGGTCATCTTCATCCAACGCCAGATCGATAAATGACCTGCGGAGCAATCCCCGAATAATAGCGGTCGTTTTATTGACGTCCGTTTCGCCAACATCTTCGGTCATCAGCGCAATGGCAAATTCGTCCAGCGAAAGTTTCTTTCCACTCTTATGCACCACGGCCTTCGGATAAAGTTTTTCCAGGTAGTCGTACCATCGCTTTGCCTCCGCCTCGCGGTAATCGACGTAGAGCAGATAAACCGCGTTGATCAGAAAATTTTTATGCCCCGTTTTCATGTGCTCTTTTTGCGTTGGATCCTCGTCCATCATTGTCTCGTAGGTTTTATTTAATTTTTCGACGAGGTTGAGGTTTGGTCCAAGGATGAAAGTTTTATCGACTTTATTTTCGGTCAAACCGCCGCGAAAAAACGCCTGCTGCATCGTTTGATAGATCGAACGCCGTAACGTTTGTTGCTCCTCCTGTTTGCCTTTGCGCCGGCCCAGTTCCGCCCAATAAATCGCGTGCGCATCGGGCAAGCGCCACTCCAGCGGGCCGTAAAGCTCGTCCGCTTCCTTCATGATTTTCGGATCCATTTTGTATTTTTCGCGCAGGAGCTTTACGCGATTTTTGGCGTCTTCGGTTTGCGGGTTAAGAAGTTCGTCAAAGTTCGGTTTGCCGCCAAAAAGCTTCTGCATTTCGTTGGCCCAGGCACGTTTGTAAAATTGATGCGCGTCGTCGAGATTAGCGCCCATCTTGTGCTGGAAAATCCAGGAAAGTTCCCGATAGAGCAGCGTTTCATCAGGATTCCACAGCAGTCCTTGGTCGCGAAACAGCTCGATGCCGCGCTGCACCCATCGCCAGCGGTCAGCCGGATCGCTGAATTTCACCGAAATGTTGTAGGCCATGTTCCATCCCAGGAAGAACCAGACTTGTCCAACGTGCGGCTCGAGTTTGGTGATCCAATCCGCGAGCTGCACCGCCTCAAAAAATTTGTCGTTTTCCTGGAGATCATTGGCGCGAATCCAGAGTGCATTGGAAATCAATCCCCGAAAACCGCCGAGCGCAACCGTGGTGAAAGCCAAAATGGGCGGCGCATTTTCGAGCGGCGTCACGCGCGTCAGGCCGAGCCTCTCCCGGTCGTGATTCAACGCGCGTTGCGTTTGCGAAACGCCAAAAAAAAGACTGGCTGCTACTGCGAGCAAAACCGGCTTGTAAAATTTTGCGCGCGAAAAATCCATTTACGAATTCCCTTGTGCGGTCGCCAATTCCCGCCGTGTGAAAGTAACGATGCCAATCGCCGCGAGGATGCCGCCCAGCAACAAAACGATTTGCGCTCCAGCCAGACCGAGTTGCGTCCAGGTGATGCTCCGGCCCGTGCTTAAGGAATCAATCGGTGAAAAATTTTGCACCAGGTTGATCACCTTCAACACACCGCGAAAAAACGGGACCATTACTTTATCCAATACCGAACTGGCTTTGGCCGCGCCCGATTCATGGTCCACACCCAGAATGGTTCCTTCCTCCACCACACTGGTCAGCGTTCCGCTGGACAGGCTGATGATCAAAACTGAGAGTGAAACGAATGCCGCGACCGGAAAGGAAAGGAAGCTTGCCGCCGCCAAACCCAGCGCTGCCAGCAAGGCCAGCCAGAAAAAAATAATTCCCAACCCCCGCGCGAAGTTCAAACCAAAGCTGCCCTCGCGATACAGAACTTCCAGCCCTTCTTCCAACGGAAAGAGCAACGTCGCTTCATTTGGATTTTGGAAGACGATGTCCAGAATCCCATTTGTGTCGAAGAGATTTGCAGGAACGGGAAATTCATGAAAAGTCTCGGGCGCAAGACTCATCGGTTCGGATTGCCAGATGCGGGTTGTTTCTGGATTGCCCACCTGCCAAAGGGCGAAAAATGTGCCGGAAGGAGCACTTTGAGCCGTGAAAAATTTCACGCGCAAAAACAAAGGTTGGTCACGCAATTTATTTTTCGCACGGCCCAAATCAATTCTCCAAGGACGATAACCGCCGGGTCGAACCGATTGGATTCCCGCTTTGATCTGGTCGTCAATTTGTTTCCGGACGGCAGGAATGTTGGTCGCATTGATCGAGCCACTCTGGAGACGCCGTTCCAGTTCAGTCTCCACCGCGCCGCGAAGATCCGGTAAAATTTCTTTGGCTGAAGCGCGCGCCACCAAAACTTCGTTGCGCAAAATCATTTGTTGATCGGGGGCAAGCCGCGTTGCGCGCCATTGCAAAAGAAAGAAAACGCTGCCGCCCGCAATCGCGAGCAAGAGAGCGTCAACCGCCAGAATTCCAAGCCATTTGCCGACCCAAATCTGCCAGCGCGAAATCGGTTTGACCACGACCATTTGGATTTGCGCTTCTTCGATATCGCGGGCCAACGTGCCGCACGCCAGCCAAAGAGTGGCGATTCCGAGCAAGGCGGTAATCGCGCCCAAAGTGTAAGTCAGTAAAATCTGCGTGAAGCCGCGCGCAGTGCCGTCGTCTTTGATGAGCAATGGCAAACCGACGACTGCGGCAATGAGCAGCGCCGCCAAAACCCAAAAGAGCCGATAACGAAATGCGGCTTTCCAGGTTAATCCGACAATCGCAAGGGGTTTTTGAAAAATTTTAGGAACGGGAAAAGAGAAGCCATATGTTATCGAAGTTTCTCCCCTTAAAAATTTAGAAACCGCTGCTTCCGGTGAATTTGCAGAAATTGTAGAAACGTAGGAATAACCACTCTTTTCCGCCGCCCTGCTTCGCCAATAGTTTCCCTTAAAACCAACAAACAGACCAAAAGCAATTCCCATCATCCATGCCAAAACCGGACTTACGAATAATTGCAAACTGCCAATTACCAACGCAAAAAAGAGAAGTGCCGCACCCGCAAGCCACATTCTTTTTGTGAACGCCCAAATCCATGAAAAGAAAAATGCTGGCCACGAAAAGCCGCGCTTAATGGCCAAACATCCTTTTTCAGAATGTTTTAAAATCTCAAACTCTCGTTGCATTATTTCTGCTTCTTGGAATTACCCAATAGCGAAGAAAGTTTTTCATTCGCTTTGGAGAGGTCAGCCGGTTTAGCCGGTTCTGGCGCAGGGGCTTTTTTCTCTTCCGCCGACTCAGTTGGTTTCGTTAGAGCTTCCAATTTTTTTCCAGTGGCGGCTTCCGTTGGATTGGGCGTTGCAACTTGAACCTTCGCGGTCTCCGCCATTTCTAGAGGAGCAGTGAAACGTTCGAGAATTTTTTCAGTGGACGGCTTTACATCGCCGTCGCCACGCAAATAGGCGGCCACACGCGCGCCAGAAGTCGCCCCGGAAGTTTCCGCTGAGTTTTGTTTCGC
>JBDSLX010000197.1:0-1661 GCA_039916145.1 Verrucomicrobiota bacterium
ACTAAAATCCGCGTTCCCCGTTCCCGGTTCCGAGTTTTTAAAATGAGCCTCCTCACGTCGGCTGCTACGAAACGTAGGTACGAGCAGCGTGACAAAATCACCGATCAATTTGTAAGAGGGCATTCCCTCGATGAATCGGATCAAATCCGCGATACCCAGTATCGTCCGGCGCGGTTCATTGCGGCGGATGCGGATGTGGTTGAAATGTTTCGCTGGCTCGCAGCGATACCACAGCAATCACAGACGGCTGGGGAAAATTGTTTAACTAATGGTGCAACCTCAAACATCAGTCGCGTCGAGATCTGCAATAAATGAAACCCATGAAAAACATCCTTATCGCATTTGGCCTCATTTTCGTGTGGTCCACGCCATTTTCTTTATCAGCACAAAATGCGATAACGGAAGATCCGGCGCATCAGGAGTTGCGGCAATTGCGCGACGGTTTGCTGGCCGCAATGAACAAAAGCGACATCGAAGCCACGCTCCAGTTTCTGCACACCAACGTCGTCGTCACCTGGCACAATGCTGAAGTCAGCCGTGGACACGAAGGCGTGCGCGCCTACAACAATCGCGTGATGACCGGCCCTTCGAAAATCGTGGAGAGTTTCAAATGCGATGTCAAAGTGGATGAACTGACTTCACTTTACGGCGATAAAACAGGCATTTGTTACGGCAGTTCTGATGAACATTTTGTTTTGGTGGGTGGAAAAAAACTGGATCTGAAAGGCCGATGGACGGCTACACTCGTCAAGGAAAATGGCCGCTGGCTCATCGCCAGTCTGCACGCTTCCACGAATCTTTTCGATAACGTGATGCTCGATATCGCGAAGAAGACAGCTTGGATTGCCGCGATTGCCAGTCTCCTGCTCGGCATCGTTGGCGGCTGGCTCATTGGCAGACGTCGAAAAGCCGAGCGAAAATCTGTGTGAGTATTTTTCGCAACTCTAATTCTGGCGAAACCGAAAGTTCACTGCTGCAACGCGCAACTTCATGGCCAGATTACACCACGCTAGAAAGTTTAACCGGCGAGAGCCTTCAAGAAATAACACGACTGCATGGCATTGATTTCGCAACAGCTCTGATATTCGACCGTTTCAAAAATGACCCGGCCCGTGTGCATTTCATCGAACGCATCAATTCATTGCGTGAATCTCAGCGACAGCCATGCAAAACCGTGGACGTGAAAGTAGTTATTATTCCCGGCGCACTCTATCTGGAACGACCGGACATCGGCGGAGATGGAAAATTGGTGCGTGAAGTCGCGGACAAATTCGGGTGGAAGTCTGATTTGATTCCACTCGTAAGCGTCGGGCCAGTTGCCGAAAATGCGCGCCGGATTTGCGATTGGCTTGCGCACCATGCAGACGAAAAAATTCTTTTGGTTTCCCTGAGTAAAGGTGGTGCAGATTTGAAAATGGCACTTACATCGCCGAACGCGCTGGATTTATTTCGCAACGTGTTAGCCTGGGTCAACGTCTGCGGGCCGTTGAACGGTTCGCGGATGGCGAACTGGATTCTTGCCAGCAGCCTTCGCACTCAACTCACGCGTCTCCAATATAAATTACAAGGACGCGATTTCCGATTCGTCACCGATTTGCGTCATGGTGTGAATTCACTGTTGAATTTTCCGATGCGAATTCCGCCGCACTTAAAGATGGCGA
>JBDSLX010000198.1:0-5674 GCA_039916145.1 Verrucomicrobiota bacterium
TGCGGCGTGAAAGCGAGGTCAAAACTAATTTTTGGCAGCACCGCATCTCCACAGTTCCACCAAACCGCTTCAACCATTTTCCCGCCACGGCCAACCCAAAATTTCGCGTGCTGATTCTGTTTTCCCATTCGTTGCGGCGTGCGTTGGTGCGTCAGTCCTCGCGCGAATAAATTCACCGCAGGATTTTTTTGCCCGGTGGGTTTTAATTTTTCCAGTTCTTGAACGCGCTGGAGCGAGAAGTCCGACAATTCCACTTCGGCATCGAGCCGCAACACCGGTTGCAGTTGCTCGTGTTTCAACGCGCGACGCGCCAGTTCGTTCAAGCGAGTGCGAAACGCATCGAGATTTTTTGGCTCAATCGTTAAGCCAGCCGCCATCGCGTGACCGCCATGCTTAACGAGCAAATCATCGCAGTCGCGCAAGGCCACAGCTAAATCGAAGCCCTCGATACTTCGTCCAGAGCCGCGCCAGGAGTTGCCATCGCCGCCGATAATAATTGCCGGACGATAAAATTCGTGAAGCACACGCGATGCAACGATCCCAACAACACCGATGTGCCAGAGCAATTGTCCCTCGACGATGACGTAATCCGTTTCAGAATTGAAACGAGCGCGCACGGCGCCGATGACTTCGGCGGAAATGTTTCGCTCGATTGCCTGACGCTCGCGATTTCGTCCGTCGAGCGATTGAGCAATCGATTCGGCTTCTTCCAAATTTCGCGAGAGCAAAAGTCGCAACGCTTCCTCGGCGTTTTCCAGTCGGCCTGCGGCATTGAGCCTCGGCGCGAGTTGAAATCCAACTTCGTAACAGCCGAGAATTCCATTGGCTTGCGCGACGTTTCTCAGCGCCATGACTCCGTGCCGCTTCGATTCGTTGAGATACTCCAAACCAATTTTTGTGAGGATGCGGTTTTCTCCGGTGAGCGGAACAAGATCGGCGATGGTGCCGAGCGCGACGAAATCAAGCAGCGGACGTAAATCGAATTCGTGCGCTTGCACCCAGCCAAGTTCCCGCCCGCGCTTCACCAGTGCATGGGCCAGTTTGAAAGCAAGTCCAGCCGAGCATAATTCGCAAAATTTTTTAGAGGGATCGAGTTGAGGATTTACAAGAGCAACAGCCGCTGGAAATGGATCTGAAACCTGATGATGATCAAGCACCACAACATCAACGCCGCGTTCTTTGAGCCACGCGATTGTAGTAACAGCAGTCGAGCCGCAATCAACCGCGAGAAGAAGTTTTGCCGGAAATTTTTTAATACAATTTTCGACGCCGTCCTGACTGAGGCCATAGCCTTCGTCGAGCCGATGCGGAAGGTAGAAGTCCACTTTCCAACCGAGCGCGGTGAGAACTTCGATCAACAACGCGGCGGAAGTCACGCCGTCGACATCGTAATCGCCGAAGATGACCAGCGGCTCGTCGCGTTCGCGTGCGATCAATAATCTGTCCACCGCTGCGACCATGTTCGGTAGCAGAAATGGGTCAGCCAGCATTTTTAAACGCGGATTGAGAAAGCAATGGATTGCATCTGGTTCGCTGAAGCCGCGATTGAGCAAACATTGCGCGAGCAAGGGGGAAACTTTTGCCGCGTCGGCCAAATACGCGGCCAGCACAGGCTGCGTCGGCGCGATGGACCAGCGAAATTTCATATCTGGCTATTGCTCCGATTTGCGCTGTCCTGGTTTCCCCACGATGAGCGAATAGACAATGGAAGTGACGATGATGCCAGCCACGATCATCAAGGAGGTGGCGGTGGGAATGTAAATTTTCCAGATGGCGAGCAACATTTTTCCGCCGATGAAAACCAGGACGATGGAGAGGCCGATTTTTAAGAAACGAAAATAACCGATGGCGTTGGCGAGGACGAAATAGAGCGAGCGCAATCCGAGAATGGCGAAAACATTTGAGGTAAAAACAATAAACGGTTTTTGCGTGACAGAAAAAATCGCAGGGATGGAATCGACCGCAAAAACCAGATCGGTGGTTTCGACCATAAGCAGCACGAGGGCAAGCGGAGTCAACGCCGCGCGTCCGCTCATTCGCGTGGTAAATTTTTGGCCATCGAAGTCGGGGGAAACGGGGAAAAATTTTCGGGCGGCGCGCAGGACTGGATTTTTTTCGGGATGCACTCCATCGTCGTCATCCGCGAAAATCATTTTGATTCCAGTAATGAGCAAAAATGCGCCGAAGACGTAGAGCATCCAATGGAAGTTTTGCACCAGAGCCGCGCCCACGCCGATCATGACGCCGCGCATGACGAGCGCGCCGAGGATTCCCCAAAATAGAACGCGATGTTGGTAGATCAACGGAACGCGGAAGTAGCAAAAAATCAGGGCGATGACGAAGACGTTGTCCATCGAGAGCGAGAGTTCGATAATGTAGCCGGTGATGAATTCGAGGGATTCTTCCTTCGTGCGCCATTGGGTGAGGCTGCCTGCGAAAATCATCGCGACGGAAAACCAAATAAAAGTCCAAAGCAGCGCCTCTTTGAAACTGATGACGTGGGCTTTACGGTGGAAGACGCCAAGGTCAAGCGCCAGGAAAACCAGTATTACTGCAATGAAACCGCCCCAATGCCACGGAGTGATTTCAGCGATAGCAAGCATGACAAATCTTTGATCTTACACTTAATCCTAATCTTACTCTTAATCGTCCGGGGAATTAAGATTAGGATTAAGAATAAGATTAGGAAAAATCAGACGCGCAAAAAATTAAACCTTCACCGTTGCAGTGTTCTCCACCGTGACTTGTGACGCGAGTTTTGGGCGTTCGCCTTTGTGCCACCAGAGGACAATCGTGCTGGCGATATAAATACTGGAATAGGTTCCGGTAATAATGCCGACGAGGAACGTGAAGGCGAAATCGTTAATCACGCCGCCGCCGAAAAGATAAAGGGACATTGTCGCCAGAAACACCGTACCGGAAGTGATGACGGTGCGGCTCAGGGTTTGGTTGAGCGCCTGGTTCATCACTTCGCGCAAACTGCCGCGCACGCCAAGTTTCAGGTCTTCGCGAATACGGTCGAAGATCACAATCGTGTCGTTGATGGAGAAACCAATAATCGTCAAAACCGCCGCCACCATTGGCGCGCTGAGTTCGCGGCCAGTCAAAAAGAACCAGCCCATTGTCATGAGAACGTCGTGGATGATTGCGATGACGGCGCCGACAGCGAATGAAAATTCGTAGCGGAACGCGACGTAAATCAAAATACCGAACAACGACAGCATGACCGCGTAAACTGCCGTGGTTTGAATTTCTTTTCCAACCGTCGGGCCAACTTTATCCAAAGCGATGCGCTCAAATTTCGCATTTGAAAAACTGGACTTCAGTCCTTCTTCAACTTTCCCGCCCGTGTCAAACGCCGTCGCGATTCGCAATGTCTCCGTGCCGGTGGCTGGGTCCTTTTGATATTGGATGGTGGCGTCACCAACCCCAAGTTTTCCAACGGCATCGCGCAATTGATCGGCTGGAACTCTTTGCGCGAATCGCATCGTTAAAACATCGCCGCCTCTGAAATCAACGCCGAAAATTCCTTTGGCTTGTTCTTTCCGTTGTTCAATTCCTCCGGCTTGGCTTTTCTGGAAATCAACTTCACGATGAATTCCGTAACCAATGCCAATAATAATTAGCAGCCAGGAAGCGGCAAATGCCGGTTTGGCCCAGCGCAGAAAATCAATTTTCTTGTCTGCGGGAACGAGGTGCAACATGGGAAGTGATTTGAGAATATTCTTTTCCAGCAACCAATCAAAAATCAGACGCGTCACGACGAGCGCAGTGAACATGCTGACGGTGATCCCGATAGTGAGCGTCACACCGAACCCTTTGACCGACCCCGTTCCCATGTAAATCAGAATTACGGAAGAAATCAGCGTCGTCAGATTGGAATCGAAAATGGTGCTGAATGCCTTGTCATATCCGGCGGAAACTGCGCCGCGAAGGGATTTGCCAGCCGCAAGCTCTTCACGAATACGTTCAAAGATCAGGACGTTCGCATCCACCGCCATGCCGATGGTCAATACAATGCCGGCGATGCCGGGCAAAGTCAGGGTCGTGCCCACTGCACACATGACCCCCAGAAGAATGATGATGTTCAGAATGAGAGCGGCATTGGCGACGAGACCAGCCCACATGTAATAAATTAACATGAACACGGCGATAGCTATTGTTCCGTAAATCGCGGCTTTAACCCCGCTTTCGACGGAATCTTTTCCGAGTGAGGGATCCACGCCGCGTTCCTCGATGATTGTCACCGGAGCTTCCAAGGGATTTTCTAAAACGTCGGCAAGTTCGCGCGCTTCTTTTAAATCAAATTGGCCGGTGATTTGTCCTCGGCCTCCCATGATTGCGCCTTGAATAGTCGGCGCGGAATAAAGTTCGCCGTCCAAAACAATTGCCAGTTGGCGACCGATATTTTCGCTGGTCACCTGGCCAAACAACTCCGCCCCCTTCGCATCCAGTTCAAAATCGATTTGCGGCTGATTGGAAATCTGGTCGCGAATGACCATGGCGCGTTTGATATTGTTTCCGGTCAAACCTTTGGCTAGTTTTTTCTGAACGAGAAAGGGTTCAAGCGCTTGTGTTCCGTCTCGGTTACGACTCTTCATCTGAAGAATTTCGTAACCCGGTTCGGTAATCCCCTGCTGAATCAGGTCCGCGCTTTTTTCATGCACCAGGCGAAACTCAAGAAACGCGGCCGTTTCAATCTTTCGTTTATATTCGTCTTTCTGGTCTTGAGACAAACCCGGCAACTGAATAGATATGCGATCGTTTCCGGCGGGTTGGATCACCGGCTCGGCAATGCCAAATTTATCGATGCGTTTGCGCAAAACTTCGACCGCTTGCGAAAGAACGCGATCCTTATCTGCAGAATCCAGCTTGTTGGTATCCATTCCGACGAGAAACGAGGTGCCACCTTGCAAATCCAGGCCGAGTTTGATTTTTCCTGCGGCATCTTTTTGCACCCGATTCAGAATGGCTCGGGTCGGATCCAGTTCCGCCTTGGTGTTGATGTCCGGAAAGTAGGGTCGGATGTCATTCGTGCCAATGGCTTCTTTAAGATTGCCGAAAGAGTTCGCGGAATTTTCTTTTTTCAACTCTTTCGCGCGTTTGACAATGGAGTTGAAAGTTGCGTCCTGCTTGGTTGCTTCGTTTTGGAATTCTTCGATGAGGTCGCGCGACGCGGGCGGATTAAGGCTCCACAGCGACCATGCGACGAGAAATATAACCAGTGCCCATTTCCAGGAATTATTACGCTTCATGAATAAAAAATTAAGATTCGGTGGATTCGCCGCTGCGTTCCGTGACTTCGGAAATAGCGGACTTCAGGATTTCGAGTTTCGTATCAGCCGACCGCAGGGTGATGCTCTTCTCTTTCACGGAAATGACCGTGCCGATAATTCCGCTGGAAGTCATAACCCGGTCGTTCGCCTTAACTTGCTTGAGCAATTCCTGATGTTGTTTGGCTTTCTTTTGTTGCGGGCGAATCAAGATAAAATAGAAAACCACAATCATCAAAATGAATGGGAACATCTGCATGTAAAATGGTGCCGCTGGCTGGCCGGGCTGAGTCGTGGGCGCACCCATCGCCAAAACCGCTGTTAGAGAAGTCACATTCATACTTATTATTTGAGCGGCTCAATCTAGGGATGGAAGTCGATTTGGCAAGCTTAACGTTGGC
>JBDSLX010000199.1:0-7236 GCA_039916145.1 Verrucomicrobiota bacterium
TTTCGCGCACGGCGTCGAGAATCATGAAATCGCCCACCGCCGCTGGAACACGAATTCCGCTGGCAATCGTGGCCGCGCCTTCAAATAATTTTGCGAAGCGCTCGCCATTATCGAACGCAGTGGAAATCGGCGCGCACCCTTCGCTCTGGCAGGAAATCATTTTCGGTTTCTTCGGCGATTTCAGCCAACCCATCGCTTCGAGTTCGGCGAACGCTTTCCACATGCCGATCAAACCCGTGCCGCCGCCGGTCGGATACAAAATCACGTCGGGCAATTCCCAATCGAATTGTTCGGCGAGTTCAAGTCCCATCGTTTTTTTGCCTTCGATGCGATACGGTTCTTTCAAAGTGGACAGGTCGAACCAGCCTTTTTTCGTTTTACCTTCGCCGACAATTTTTCCGCAATCGTTGATGAGTCCGTTGACGACAAAAGTTTTTGCGCCCGCGAGATAACATTCTTTTTTGTTAATCATCGGCGTGTCTTCGGGCATGAAAACGTAGGCTTCCATTCCAGCGCGCGCGGCGTAAGCGGCCATCGCGCCACCGGCATTTCCCGCCGTCGGACACGCAACCTTTTTGATTCCAAATTCATTCGCCATGGAAATCGCCATCGCCATGCCGCGCGATTTGAAACTGCCGGTCGGCAGACGGCTTTCGTCTTTCACGAGCAAACTTTTCATGCGGAAATGCGAGGCGAGCCGTTTGCAATCGAGGATCGGCGAAATGGTTTCGACGAGCGAAACGATTTTTTCCGGGTTGGAAATCGGCAACATTTCCAGATAGCGCCAGATCGTGGGCGGGCGGCCTTCCAAATCTTTTTTCTTAAAATTTTTCTTCAGCGCGGCGAGATCGTATTTGACCCAGAGTGGTTTATTGCATGCGGTGCAAAGATTGTGGACTTTTCCTTTTTCGTATTTCACGCCGCAGTTGGCGCATTCCAGATGGGTGACAAAATTCATCGGGAGATTCAAGAGCCGAGGCTGAAGTCCGTCAATTGCGAAAACGAAGGAGCGGGGACAATCTTTCTGCGGCGTTCAATCGCGAACGCCTTTTCCGATAGCAGCCCGCAATGCTTTGAATGCGCCATGTCCAACGGCATCGGCCTGCACGTCGGATTCATCAGGTTGAAAAGGATTGTAAACCGCTGAATGAATTTCAATCCAGAACCCGGATTGGCTGTTATTCGACATGAAAATTTCGCAACGGAAAACCTTCTCTCTTTGTCGGAGGAATTTGCAAGCGTAGCCAGAGTAAACTTGAATACTCAGATAATGGTATCCGAAACGTGCGAGCACCGAACGAAAATGGCCGATTGAAGGGGAAATTGCAGATGGCAACTCTAAATCTGAATTCCCATTCTTAGGTCGGACATACCACGTCACACCCTTCTCTTTCGCTGGCCACTTCGCATAAAGCGAGGCGGATTCATGTTTTAGCAAAGAAGTAAGGACAAAATCTGCGAAGGCGACTGGATCTTCATCATACGGCGCGGGGTTCGGTAATTCCGAACATTCTGGAACTTCGATTATTTCTGTTTCCTGACTCACAACGTAACGGTTTTACCCTACATCGCCACAGGATAAAAGCCTCCGGTATCAGTTTTCATTGGCGGCTCCATGTCGCGCGAAAAAGTTTCGGAACGAGTTCGATGGTGGCGCCCCATAGATTGGAGATTTTTCTTTTTTCGTAAGGCACGCCGCAATCGGCGCATTGGAGGTGAATGACAAAATTCATTTCAAGATTGAAACGTTGCTGCGTAGTGGCAGTCAAGCAGGGCAATTTTGCCCTTTGACTTTATGGGATTGAAGCGTTTGATTTTCGCCACGACTTAATCCAAATCCATTTATGAAATTATTTATCGACAGCGCGGACGTTCCAAAAATCAAAGAGGCTTGGAGCTGGGGAATCATTGATGGCGTGACGACCAATCCTTCGCACGTCGCCAAAACCGGGCGCAAACACATGGATGTCTATCGCGAGATTTGCGACATCGTCGATGGGCCGATCAGTTTGGAAACCATCACGACCACCGCGAAAGAAATGATCGAGGAAGGTCGCGGCTTGGCGGAAGTTCACAAAAATGTCGTCGTGAAAATCGTGAACACGCGCGAAGGACTCAAGGCGGTCAAAGCTCTCACCGCAGAAGGAATCAAGACGAATGTGACGGTGACTTTTTCTCCTTTGCAAGCGTTGCTCGCCGCAAAAGTTGGCGCGACTTACATCAGCCCATTTGTCGGACGGCTCGATGCGATTGGCCACATCGGCATGGATTGCGTCCGGCAGATTCGCACCATTTACGACAACTACGGTTTTGAAACGCAGATTCTCACCGCCGCCGTGCGACATCCTTTGCATGTTTTGGAAGCGGCCTTGTGCGGTTCGGACGTTTGCACGTTGAGTTTTGAAGTGCTCGAACAACTCTACAACCATCCGCTCACCGACATCGGCATTGATATTTTCCTGAAAGATTGGGCGAAAGTTCCGAAAGCATAATAGGAGCGCGGACATCCTGTCCGCGAGTTGGTGAATGGCAAAATTGAACAACTGGAACGGCCGGGCTGGAGGTCCGCGCTCCAGAATCGATGCTCACCGGCGAATCGCTTCCGATTGATAAAAAATCCGGCGATAAACTTTACGCCGGAACAATCAACGTGAACGGCCAATTGCTCATGCGCGTCATCGCCGTCGGCGAAAAAACCGCGCTCGCTCATATCATCGAAGCGCAACGCGCGCAAACCAGTCGCGCTTCCATTCAGCGTCTCGGCGATCAAGTCAGCAGTGTCTTTGTTCCCATCGTCATCGGCATCGCGCTGCTCACCGCTGCGTTTTGGGGATTTTTTCCCGACCAAGCTCACAATTTGCATCAATGGCTCGCGCAATTTCTATGGCAATCGCATCCACCGCTCGAAGCATTGGCCGCAGCGGTTGTCGGTGCGGCCGCAGTTTTAATCGTCGCCTGTCCGTGCGCAATGGGGCTCGCCACGCCCGTTGCAATCATGGCTGGAACGAATTCAGCCGCGCAGCGCGGCATTTTAATTCGAGACGGAGTTGCTTTGGAAAAAGCAGGGAAAATTACCGCCGTGATGTTCGATAAAACCGGGACGCTGACTCAAGGCAAGCCCGCCGTCGCAGCGACAGAAATTTTCGCGGACAATAGCCGCGATGATTTTGAACTTCATTTGGCCGCAGCGTTGGCGCGACGCTCCAATCATCCGCTCAGCCAATCGGTGGCAAAATTGTTTTCCGACGACTTGCCGTTTTCCCACTGGCAGGAAGTTCGGGGCGCAGGCGTCGAAGCAGAATTTAATTCAGAAACTGTGCGACTCGGCTCATTGCGCTGGTTCGCCGTGAGCAAAGCGAGTGATGTCGCCAGCGAAGCCGCAGATATTATTTTGCTGAAATCAGTAATCCATGCGATTCCCGAAGCCCTGGGGCTCGCCCGCGCCACATTGCGCACCATCAAACAAAATCTGTTCTGGGCATTTTTCTACAACGCCGCCGGAATTCCACTGGCTGCGCTCGGCTTCCTCAGCCCCGTCCTGTGCGCCGCTGCAATGGGTTTTTCCGATTGGATCGTGATTGGAAACGCGCTGCGTTTGCGGCGTTGGAAGTTGAAGTAATCGGAGCGCAGGCATCCTGCCTGCGAGTGGATATTGAATCTTGCCGAGAATTTTCTATTCATTCCATTTTCCGACTCGCAGGCAGGATGCCTGCGCTCCGATTCTAAAGCTGTTTGCCTGTCAACTTCTCAAACGCCTCCAAATATTTCTCCGTCGTTTTTTCCACGACATCGTTCGGCAATGCGGGCGAGGGCGGTTGTTTATCCCAGTCCAAAGTTTCCAGGTAATCGCGGACGAACTGTTTGTCGAAACTCGGCTGGCTTTGGCCGGGTTGATATTCGTTGGCGGGCCAGAAGCGGGAGGAATCGGGCGTCAGAACTTCATCGATGAGAATGAGTTTTCCCTCGTAAATGCCGAATTCAAATTTCGTGTCGGCAATGATGATGCCGCGTTGGCAGGCGTAATCGCGGGCGAAATTGTAAATCTTCAAACTCGCGGCGCGCGCTTCCTGCGCAATGGCAGAACCGGCGAGCTTTGCGGCTTCGTCGAAGGAAATATTTTCGTCATGGCCGGATTCCGCTTTCGTCGCAGGAGTAAAAATGGGTTCAGGCAATTCGTCGGATTCTTTCAAGTTGGCGGGTAGTTTGATTCCGCAAACGGTTTGAAATTTTTGATATTCCTTCCAACCGGAGCCAGCGAGATAGCCGCGCACAACACATTCAATCGGCAGCGGCGCGGCTTTTTTCACAATCATGCTGCGACGCTCCAGTTGTTTGGCGAACGGTTGTAAATTTTTTGGCAACGGATCATTTGCACCGGCGAGCAAATGATTCGGTTGAAAGGCGGCGGTTTGCTCGAACCAGAAATGGGAAATCTGCGTCAACACTTCGCCTTTGCGCGGAATACCGTTGGGCATCACGCAATCGAATGCCGAAATGCGGTCGCTCGCGACGAACAACAGCGAGTCGCCGAGGTCGAACACCTCGCGGACCTTTCCAGTTTTAACTTTTTTGATACCGGGCAAATCGAGTTGAAGAAGCGGTTCGTTCATGGGGGCGAATGATGCGGATTGGAAAGCAAAGTTCAAATTCAAAAAATTGTTTATCTTATTAACACCGTGGCTTTAGCCCGGTGCAAATTGAATGTGAAAAACTGAACCGTTTTAACGGTTTCGCAAATCAGAGGAAGCCGTTGAAACGGCTGAATTTCTCGACTCACGCTTGGACACCGGGCTAAAGCCACGGTGTTAATGAGATCGGAAAGCGTTGTGGGAAAACCAGTCTTGAACTTTCACCCTCACTCCGCATGATTTGCCGAAGTGAATTTTTTAGTAACAGGCGGTGCGGGCTTCATCGGTTCGAATCTGTGCGAACGATTGCTTCATGACGGCGATTCGGTTTGGGCCTTCGACGATTTGAATTCGTTTTATGACGTTGCCGTCAAGCAACGGAATATTCGCGAAATCCAATCACTCGCCAAACCATTCACGTTCGTTGACGGCGACATCACCGACCGCGCCGCGCTTGACGAACTCTTTCGCGAAACAAAGTTCGATCAAATCATTCATCTGGCGGCGCGCGCGGGAGTTCGTCCGAGCCTCGCGGAACCGGCGCTGTATCAACGCGTCAATGTGGAAGGCACGACGAATCTCCTCGAAGCGGCGCGTTTGAACGGCGTAAAAAAAATCACCATCGCGTCGTCGTCGTCCGTTTATGGCGTGAATGCGAAAGTTCCTTTTTCTGAATTAGACCCAATTTTTTCCGCCATTTCGCCCTACGCCGCGAGCAAACTCGCCTGCGAATCGCTCGGCCACGTTTATCATTACGTCTATGGAATGGATGTCGTGATGTTGCGTTTCTTCACCGTTTACGGCCCGCGCCAACGCTCTGATTTAGCGATTCACAAATTTGCGCAGTTGATCAGCGCGGGAAGACCAATTCCCGTTTTCGGCGACGGCTCTACCGCGCGCGATTACACTTACGTTTCCGACACAATTGACGGCGTTCTCGCCTGCACGAAAAAAGAATTCGGTTTTGAGATTTTTAATTTGGGCGAATCGCAAACGGTGACGCTGAGTTATCTGATCGAACTTCTGGAAAATGCGCTTGGGAAAAAAGCGGTGATTGATCGCAAGCCATTACAGCCCGGCGATGTGCCGATTACCTTCGCGGACATTTCCAAGGCAAAAAAAATTCTCGGCTACAATCCGCACGTAAAAATCGAAGAAGGCATTCCGCGTTTCGTGGAATGGTTCCGCAAAACTAATCCGTAGCAGCCGACGTGAGGAGGCTAATTATTCAACGAAGTAAAAAATGAGCCTCCTCACGTCGGCCGCTACAAAGTTCAAAGTGGCGGAGGACCGCCGCGCTCCAAGGCGCGCGCGCGAATTTCGATGAGGCATGAATAGCGCGAAACATCTGGGACTGCGCCAGTCCTCTGGCGCTCTTGTTTTGACCGCCAGTTTAAATCACGCTCCGGCTACAATCTCAACTCGACGCTTCGTCTGCTGCTACGTAGAGTGGCGCGAAATTTTTACCGGATGACTTCAACTCAAAAACTACTGCGCGAACTGATCGCGTTGCCGAGCGTGAATCCCGCGTTTGTTTCGGCAAACGATCCGCAAGCAGGAGAACAGCGTGTCGCGGACTTCCTCGCTGCCACCTCAGCCCAAGCCGGATTACCCATTGAATTTCAAAAAATTTCTCCAGGCCGATCGAATTTTCTCACGCGTCTTCATCCAACCGGAAAAATTACAAAGCGCATTTTGCTCGCGCCGCATTTGGATACGGTTCCCGCCGCGAGCGAAAAACAATTTTCTCCAGTGAAAAAGAACGGGCGTATTTACGGACGCGGAGCTTGCGACACGAAAGGTTCTGTGGCGGCAATGTTGAGCGCATTGATTTCTCTGTCGAAAAGCGCCCATCGCCCGAAGCAAACGGAAATTATTTTCGCCGGATTGATTGACGAAGAAGATGGCCAACGCGGTTCTCGCGCTTTGGCTGCGAGCGGATTAAAAGCGGATTTAGCCATCATCGGCGAACCGACAGAATTGAAAATCGTCACCGCGCACAAGGGCAGTTTGTGGCTGCGACTCGAAACCCACGGCAAAGCAGCGCATGGTTCCACTCCGCACTTGGGAAAAAACGCGGTCCACGAAATGGCGCGTGTCGTCGATTTGCTGGAAACGAATTACGCCGCGAAATTACGTCGGCGCAAACATCCATTGCTCGGCCACGCCACGATGAATGTCGGGACAATTTCTGGCGGGACACAACCGAACATCGTTCCTGATCGCTGTATCATTTCCGCAGACCGCAGAACTTTGCCCGGCGAAACCGAACAAACTGTCCGCCGTGAAATCCAAAATCTACTTCGGGCAAAAAATCTTTCGGCAAACATCCATGATTCCCGGGCTGCGTTTTGCGGTTCGCTCGAAACGGATTTCAAATTGCCAATCGTCCAACAATTTTTTCGCAGCACCGGCCAGAAGAAAACGTTTGGCGTGGATTATTTTTGCGACGCCGCCGTGTTGTCGCAAGCGGGAATTCCCAGTGTCGTTTTTGGGCCAGGAAATATTGCGCAGGCCCACACTTCGGATGAATGGATTTCTATCCGGCAACTGGAACAAGCGGCTGCCATGCTTTTAAAATTTTTGAAGTCGCTGCCTTAAATGAATC
>JBDSLX010000200.1:0-4872 GCA_039916145.1 Verrucomicrobiota bacterium
TCCACCGCCGCCAGCATTGTCTTGGAAAACAGCAAGTTGCTGATTAAAGCCGGCGAGGTCAAGGGCGGCGAGTGCGGTGCCACTCTGCCCGATCAGGAGGGCTATATTTGTCGGCAAAGCGTCGTTGATTCCCAATTTTAGTGTCCCGACCCCAATGGTGGTGCCCCCCCATGAATTGCCCGTGGATTTAATCGTCCAGGTTCCGGCATCGGTTTTGTTGACCACTCCCGGAATGGTGATTTTACCAACCATTGTTCCCGTTCCGATACCTCGAAGCGTGACCGCCCCGGTTCCGCCGAAGCCGTCAATCCCTGTAACATCCCCATTGATTGTGAGATCAGTGCCGACATTATCGACCTGAAATTGATTATTTCCGCCGTTATTGGTAAGCCCGCTTAAAAAGATTGGGCCATTCCAGACATTTGTTCCGGAAGTCGATTTGAGAGTGGTGCGAAAGTCACCCAGCAATGACGATCCATAGGTCGTCAAAACGGTCGTCGGACTGGTGATAATTCCGCCTGAAATACCAAAAATCGTGGGGGCGCTAACGCCGGACAGCTGAGCAGTCACACGCACGTCGGAAGAATTAATGGTTTGACTGCCACTCAATATCAACGCGCCGGAAAGAACCGATATTTCGCCGTTATAAACGTTGGTGCCAGTCAGGGTGATTGTTTTCCCGATATTTGTAATAGTGCCGCTTCCAGAAATGTTGTTGCCCATTATAAAAGTGTCACTGCGATTGAAAACCAACGCGCTATTGTTGGTCACCGGGCCAGTGCCCAATGAGCCACGAGCGTTGGCGACGCCCACTTGCAATGTGCCCGTTTCGATTACCGTGGCACCGGTATGCGTGTTGTCGGTGTCAATTTGGAGAGTGCCGGTTCCGCGCTTGCGGATTCCAGTTGAGCCTGAAAGCTTCCCGTCTGTGTCCGTGCGGAGCAGATAATCGAAATCTGCATCTACGGTGACCGAGCTTGGGAGAAGCGTTTCTGCTAAAACAACTGTCGGCGACGAAATTCCCTGGCTGCCAAACGCAACATGATCGCCGCCCGTGTAGGCCACATCGGCCAAAGTATTCGTGTTCACCCAACTCACTGTCGAACTATCCCAAGTGGCACCGCTCAGTCCTGTCCAGGCGAGATTCAATGGAGTGCGAACCGTCAGGACAGCCACGCTGCTGGTCACGGAATTGACGGCGTTTGTCACCACCACAGTGTAGTTTCCCGCGTTGGATAATTGCGCCGAAGCAATGGAATAGGTTGAGCTGGTCGCTCCAGGAATTGCCGTGCCGTTGGTGCGCCATTGATAGCCAATGGCCGTGGAACCACCACCGGCAACGACAGAAAAACTCGCTGGTTGCCCGATGGCAACCACTTGGCTCGGTGCTGGATTGGTGAGAATACTAACATTCCCGTTTCCAACGGAACCACTGAAAGTCACCATATCCAAGCGAAAGGCCGCCGCAGTGCTATAAGCAACACCGCTGACCGTGGCATAAACGTCGCTGCCAGAACCGGTCGCCGTGCTTTGCCACTCACTCAGGATTCGAACGATAAAATTGGTGTTATTATTGGCCGCTGGGATTGAAATGAAGCTGATGTTGGTGACCGGATTGCTCCAAGAGGCGTTGTTGGTCGGGTTGGTGACAACATCTTTAGGAACAAATGTGACACCATTATTGGTGCTGTATAAAACCCGATAGTATTTGCTCGAAGCGCCCGCGCTACTCTGGTCCCACTTCAAGGTGATGTTTTCAAAGCCCGTGGTGTTCACCCGAAACTCCACCCCGGCGGTTAAATTGCTCATTCCTTGCGGAGGGGAATTGGTGAGTCGCCACGCGCTGTCATCGCTTGTCGCCGGGTCAGAACTTATCCCCTGCGTTCCCTGTTGTGCGTCATTAAATAGAGGAACACCCGCTATCCCCACCAGTGACGCTGTGGATGCCCCATTCGTGGCAATCAGAGTGCCGGTGGTTAGCAAGCCATCGGGGGGATTACTATTGAAATCCCATACAGCCAACGTATCGGCCGAGGCTCCGAGGCTAAGGCTAAGGACGGTGAATGCACCAAGTAGACATTTTTTCATGATCATTTTTTTAGGTTGTGGATTTAAAAAGACGTTTGCGTAAGGCATCCAGAATTTTCGCCGATTTAATTTAAATGTAAATTTTATTTATCAAAATTTGTTAGCTCAATTTGATGGGGCGATTTTATTCCAACTCAAAAGCAAATAGCTGCGCGTTTTTCAACAAAAATTCCAGTCGCACGGGTTTGCGGTTCATTTCGGACAAAGGACGTTTCCAACGCAATGGTGCATCGACCGCATCCGTGGTCACAGGTTTAAAATCCTTCGCGGAGAATCCTTTGATCGGTTTGCCAGCGGCATCGCAAATCTGGACTTTCAATTCGCCGCGGCTCGCGTCGGCGTTCACGGAAAGTTTTTTGCCGTATAAGAAGAGCAGGGGAGTTCGTAGAATTCCCGGTTCCTCTCCAGATTCGCGGGCGACATAACGATCTCGCGGCATCGTGATCAAGCCGATTTGTCGTTCTTCAAAACGGTTCATCTTGTGGCCGCGTTTGTAGCCGGCGTAATAGAGAAACACGTTCGTGCCTACCAAAAGTTGTTCATCGATCCAGGCGTGCGAATGGTCCCAGGCGTTTTTCTCCAGATTGCGATCCAGAAATTTTTCGCGTTCACGCGTCCAGTTTTTTCCATCGCGCGTCCACGCCAGCGTCGTGTAACCAATTCCATACGCATCGGGCGGATCAGGCGGCGCGTCGGCTTTCAAATCGTCGCGCAAGACTTTCACCATGCCGATCGTGAGATCGCCGCGAATGAGATAGCCATCCATCGCGTAGAATTGCGTCTCGCCTTCGTCGCGCGCGTCGGGCGTCAACACCGGCCACGGTTCGCTCCAATGCACTAAATCCGCGCTCTCGCTTTGCTTCGTGATGCGACGCAATCCCGACCATTTTTCGTCCGGCAAATAAAATGAAAGCGTTGCGACGTAACAATTGCGCAACGTGTCGCGGAAAATTCCGTTGATGTCGTGATTGTGCGGCACGACCACGTTCGTCGTCAGCAAAGTCCAATCAAGGCCGTCGGGTGACGTGGCAATTTTCAATCCGCCGTCCATATACCAGCCATATTTGAAACGCTGCGCCGGATTTTTAAATTGCGCGCCTTCATCAATCACACTCACGCCAAATTGAATCAGCGCGGGAAAATTCAAGACGCGATGCGGACGTTGCCAATGAATTCCATCACTCGATTCCATGTAAGCCAGACGGGAGCGCATCGAGTTGGAATCTTCCGTGCGCGCGCCATACCAGATTCGGAATTTCTTAGTTTTGTCGTCGCGGATCACGCTGAGGTACGGCTGAAAATTTTGATCTTCTTTTCCGGTGATGATCGGATTGGCAATGCCGAGATTACGCGTGAGTTGGTTGACGCGCCGCACCACGTTGGAACTGCTTTCCACGAGAAATTCATCTACGAAAAGATGCGGGCCGGGACGCAGAACGATGGGCGATGGTGAAGATTTTAAATCCACCGCCCAACTTTCGATTGATAACGTAGTCGCGATTGCGATTAAGACGGCGCAACGGAATAAAAATTTGAAAAAGTGGATCATGATTACACCGGCAAACAAACCTCTTCGCCACCGACAAACACCCGCTTCACTTCGAGTTTTTTGTTCAAGACAACGACATCTGCGCGTTTGCCAGTTGCCAGACTTCCGGTTTGACGAGCGATGCCGATTCGTTCCGCAGGTGTGAGGCTCGCCATGCGAATTACATCTGGCAGCGAGGCGGTGGTGTTTCTCGCCATGTGGCGCACCATGTGATCCATGCCGACGATGGAACTGGCGAGGCTGCCATTGGGAGACCAGCCCGCTTTGCCGTCGCTCTCGAACCATGAACCATCCGTATGATGGCCGAAGCGGTATCGGCCCGGCGGAAGGTCAAGAGCGCGATTGCTGTCGGTCACGAGCAACAGGCGGGATGCTCCTTTCATGCGATAGGCGAACTCCAGAAGTTCAGGCGACAGATGACAACCGTCTGCGATGACTTCAGTGCTCATCTCCGACGTCGCAAGGACAAACTCGGCCATGCTTGCTTGCATGGGAAAATTAAAACGCTGACGAATCGAAGGCACGGAACTCATCGCGCACCAAAAATGATCCACATGTCTCATGCCCGCTTTGAAGGCCAATTGCATCTCGGTCCAACTCGCGTTCGAATGGCCACAGGTGATGAGGCAACGATGTTTTTTCGCCGCTCGATAAAAAGCCTCCGCTCCCGGCAATTCCGCGGCGCACGTCGCCACTTTGATTAAACCGCTGGCGAAGTAGCGGGCGTATTCACGCGCATCGGGCGAACGTTGTCCTTCACGCGAGTGGCAACCGACTTTGTCCGGCGCGAAATAAGGGCCATACAAATGGATTCCGCCGATGAACGCGCCATCGTTGGCGGACCACGATTTCTTCGCCGCCGCGCAGCTCGCTATCATCGCCGAGAGCTGCGCCTGCGAACCCGTTGTCGTAGTTGGAAAAATTGTCGTGGTGCCGTGGCGCGCATGAGCACGACAGGCCGTTCTGACTGCCTCCACGCTGCCATCCATAAAATCCGCTCCAGCTCCGCCATGCACATGGATGTCGATGAATCCCGGAGAAATATAACCGCCCTTCGCATCAATCACCGTGGCGCCCTTCGGCACGCGTTGGTTTTTTGTGCCGACCGATTTGATTCTCCCGTTTTGACAAATCATGGTCGCATCCGACAACAGGCGATCGGGCAAAACGGCGATGCCATTGGTGAAAACGAGAAAGCTCATTGGCGTTACGATAGACCGGCCAAAAAAGACAGT
>JBDSLX010000201.1:0-23894 GCA_039916145.1 Verrucomicrobiota bacterium
GGTCGGAGGGTCTCGGCAGTGATTACGTAAGAATACTCTATGAGACGAAAGATCGCGTCCTGTGGATTGGAACGCGCGAAGGTCTCTACCAACTGAAACGCGGATTTCTTTCCAGTGTCCAAACCAACGTGTTGGCCGCGCGCGCGACGATCCGCGCTCTCGACGAAGATGCCGAAGGCAATCTCTGGATTGGAACCGACCGGGGGTTGGTTCGTTGGAAAAATGGAAACGGAACACTGTTCAGCGCGCTCACTCAGCAAGGAATGTTGAATGACGCGGTGCGAGCACTTTGGCGGGATGGCGAGGGAAATCTTTGGATCGGCAGCAACGACGGATTGACCCGGCTCCGCGACGGAGTATTTAGCAATTACGGGAAAAAAGATAAATGGGTCAATGCGATTTTTCAGGACAGTCGCAGCAATCTTTGGGTCGGCTCCTATAATGGGTTGAGCCGATTTCAAGAGGGCAAATCCGTTCCAGAATTGAATAACGAAGGAATGTCCTTCGACAACGTCAACGCCATTATTGAAGACAAGGAAGGAAGTATTTGGGTCGGATGCAAAGATGGATTGAGCCGCTTGAGGTTAAAGCCGTTTCGCTCTTATGCGGAGAAACAAGGGCTGACTCATTACAACGTGATGTCCGTTTTTGAAGGTGTTTCCGGCAGCATGTGGGCGGGCACCTGGGGCGGTGGCTTGCATGAGCTGAAGGATGGAAAATTTGTGGCGCATGTCGTCAAAGACACATTGGAAAGCACGTTGATCCTGGCTCTTCATCAAGGACGCCAAGGGGATTTCTGGATTGGAACGGATTTCGACGGCGGTCTCTATCATTATCAAAACGGCGAGTCCGTTCGTTACGGAAAGGATCAAGGGATGGTCGGCTCCGCCGTGAAAGTCATTCACGAAGACCGGCAAAAAAATCTTTGGGTTGGAACACGTAATGCCCTCAACCATTTTAAGGATGGAAAATTCACCTCGTACACCACCAACGAAGGACTCGCCGGAAACATGGTCAAAGCGATTTTGGAAGATCATGACGGAGGAATCTGGTTTGGGACCGACGGAGGTTTGAGCAAATGGAACGAGGGAAAATTTATTTGCTTCACGACGAACGAAGGACTTTCCGAAAATAAAATTGCCTCGCTTTACGAAGATGCCGACCACGTTTTATGGATCGGCACCGAAGGCGGCGGGTTGAATTGTTTTCGCAACGGAAAATTTTATTCCTACACGACGAGGCAGGGATTATTTAGCGATGACGTCTTTGAAATTCTGGAAACCGATCGCGGCTTTTTTTGGATGACTTGCCAAAAAGGGATTTTTCGTTGCCCCAAAAAAGATTTCGTCGATTTCGACTCTGGAAAAATTAAAACCATCACAAGCATTTCCTACGGCAAAGCAGACGGCCTGGTCAGCACAGTTTGTAACAGCGTCGCCAAACCCGCCGCGTGGAAAGCGCGCGACGGGCGGCTTTGGTTCGCCACCACGAAAGGCCTTGTCGTGATTGATCCAAATTCCAACATTCCGATCAATCGCACACCCCCGCCCGTTTTCATTGAGCAAATTTTTGCGGACAAAAAAAACGTGAATTCACTCGCCAGCGAGCAGGTGAGTAAAAATTTTCCATTGACGCATTCGTCCACCCAACCCCTCACCATTCCCGCTGGCCGTGGCGAACTGGAATTCCATTATTCCGCGCTCAGTTTTCAAGCGCCTGAAAAAAATCATTTCAAATATAAACTCAAAGGCATGGATATCGATTGGGTGGACGCCGGCACGCGCCGGGAAGCTTATTACAACAATATTCGTCCGGGCCGTTACGAGTTTCAGGTGCTCGGCTGCAACAACGATGGGTTTTGGAATGAGAATGGAGCTTCATTCGCCTTCATCATGCTGCCGCATTTCTGGGAGACATGGTGGTTTAATGCTCTCATCATCACGATCGTCGCGCTGTTATTTGTTGTCATTTATCGCACACGTATCGGGCAAGTTCGCCAAATGGAACGGCTGCGCCTGCGTCTTGCTGCTGATTTACATGATGAGGTCGGGAGCAATTTGGGAAGTATCTCGTTACTGAGTTTAATGATGCAACAACAGGAATTGACCCAGGCAGAATCCAAAAAAGATCTGGCGCTGATCCATCGCATCTCCGGGCAAACTGCCAATTCCATCAAAGACATTGTTTGGTTCACCAATCCTGAATACGACACGATGCAGGATTTATTACTCCGCATGAAAGACGTGGCGAACACACTTCTTCCTGGTGTGAACTGCGATTTTCAAAGTGACATTGAGAATCCGACAAAAAAATTATCGCTCGATTTCCGTCAAAATATTTTCCTGATGTTTAAAGAGATTTTGGCCAACATCCTGAAACATTCCGGGGCGAACCACGTTGAAATCAGGATCTCGGAAAAGGGCAACGTCTGGAAATTGAACATCAAAGACAACGGAGTTGGATTCGATTCAACCCAGCTTTCGACAGGAAACGGTTTGAAAAATCTTCGCCGCCGCGCCGCCACGCTCAAGGGCTTTTTTAAAATCGAAACACGACCAGGCGATGGAACCAGCATATTGTTTTTCACCGAATATAAATAATCTAAAAAGCTTTCATCTTTTGAACTGGTCATCCTTGGAATACTTTTCCTTTAATGAAACAGCCGCCCTCGAAAATCGAAATCTGGTTGATTGAAGACAATGAAGTTTTTCGTCACACAGTGGTCAGGCTCATTAACTTATCGACCGACCTGAGTTGTCCTCGCGCTTTTTCCAGTTGCGAAGAAACGTTGGCCGCATTGAAAAAAGAACCCGGTCCACAGGTCATTATTTCCGACGTAGGATTGCCCGGGATGAATGGCATTGAAGGCATAAAAAAAATCAAAGCACTTTCCCCCGCAACCTGCGTGCTGATGTTGACTGTGTATGACGATCATCAAAAAGTTTTCGACGCCATTTGCGCTGGCGCTTCCGGTTATCTTCTGAAGAATTCATTGGAAAATACTTTGACCGCCGCAATTCACGACGTGCTGCAAGGAGGCTCGCCCATGAACCCGCGAATCGCTCGTTTGGTTTTAGACCGATTCGCCCGATTATCCAAAGCGCCCCAAACGGATTACGGTTTGTCACCGCGTGAAAAGGAAATTTTGGAATGGATGGTCAAGGGAATGATCACCAAACAAATCGCCGATGAACTTTCGGTCAGCTATCACACGATCAGTAATCATTTGAGGAGTATTTACGAGAAATTGCATGTCCATACCCGAAGTGGTGCGGTCGCCAAAGCGCTGAACGAAAATCTGCTCGGAACACGATCTGAGACCTCGGAGAAACGGTAGAGACGGCTCGGTGAGCCGTCTCAAAACGGTTGCTTTCGCCTCGCAGGATGAGACGCCTCACCGAGGCGTCTCTACCAAATGTTTTGTTTTTCAGAGGTCTCAATCTTATTCTTAATCCCGAGCGCGAGTGGAACAAAAGTGGAGCGCCGGTTTCCCACCGGCTTTGGCTAAGTTCAACCATAACGGGGCAAAAAACCGGCAACCGGTAAAATTTGGTAAAAATCGGTAAACAATCCGGGGTAGGGCGGAGATGACGAGACTGTCTCAAAAGTTTTACACACAGCAGAAGGATGGGGAGAGTAGCGGGATGAGACAAAAAATAATGGGCAAAATGTTTTGGACCGATGGGTTGGCCAAAAGGGCGTTATCAAAACATGCAACCATTGAGTGGTGGCCGTCATCGCGGCGGCACGAAGGCTTTGGTGGTCTTTCCATCAACGATAAGCCGAAAATTGTGCACGGGGGGAGACTTGTTGCAGTCCGGTGGGCGAATGTTAGCTTGGATTTATGTTTTTGGCCTCGTCGAACAAATCGAAACGGCTTCTGCACATCAGTTACCTTGAGCAGGTTGAACCGGAGGAGCTGCAACGCGGGTTGGAGGATCTCAAATTGTTGTTGGCCGAGTTGCCGCAGAATTTTCGCCTGCTGGTGGACTTTAGCCGGTTGGAGTTCATGGCGCCGACTTGCGCCGCTGAGGTCGGCCTCGCGATGGAAATCATCGACCGACATGGTGTTGAGTTGGTGGTGCGTGTGATTCCTGATTCGAGCAAGGATATTGGAATGAACATCCTGTCCATTTTTCATTACACGCATCGGCCACGGATTGTTACTTGTGAGACTATAACCGAGGCAGCCAAAGCGTTGGGGCTTTGAGAATGGCGTTCCTTCGTTCGTCTTTTAATCAAACAAGTTCCAGTGGTGTGATTTTAGGGCGGGTGGGTTTGATGCCGAATCTCCAGAATCGTTACATCTGTTCAGTGGACCTCGGCGCGTAGTTTCAATGGGCATCCCCAAGCGCCCTATTCGGTGGTTTGACTGGACGTTTAATTCCCACAACTCCTTTCCCTTGAACGAGACGGCTTCCGCGCAGTTCTTTCGCTGGCAATGTTGTTTTCGCGATTTACAAATTCTTGATTCGGTTTAGCGCTTTCGCTGCCGCTTCACGAACCCAATATTCGCGGTCTTTCAGTGCTGCTTCCAAACTCGGAATCGCCTTCTGCGCTTCTTCGGAAATTCGCCACTCGCAATTAATAATCTGTAGCGCATTCGCAGCGGCATGTCGGACGGCACTTTCCTTATCGATCAAGGTTGCGACGAGCGCCGCGACGGATCGCGGGTCGCCTAATTTGGCGAGGCTCTCGACCGCAGCTCTGCGGACATCATTATCGGAATCGTTGAGCATGGAAATGATCGGCTCAAGTACCGTGGGGCTGTTGGTGCGTCCCAAAGCGGTAACAATGGCAACGCGCACTTCAAAATTCGTATCTTTAAGTAACGGCAAAAGGTGAGGCAAATATTCTGCCTTATCTGTTTTGCCAATAGTTTCCGCAGCCGAAGCCCGCACTGGCGCCGAGTCGTCCTTTAACATTTTGAGCAGGGGCGGAATTCTTCGTGCGTCTGCGGATTTACCCAAGGCATGCACGACGGCAACGCGCACATGCGAATCGGAATCGCCCAACGCCTCGATGAGAGGGGGGACAATGCGCGGGTCTTGAATTTGATTTTGAATTTGTTCAAACGCTTCGGCCGCCGCGACACGGATGGAGGGCGAACCGATCTTCAATGCGGACAAAAGAGGTTCCACTGCGGCATCTTCGCCAACCCCGATGTCTTTGAAATTTCCGTGGGCAATGGAGTCGAGGACACGTTCCTCCGAAGTGGATGGATTCCAGCGCAGAGCTTTGAGGGCGCCGGCGGCGATTTTTCGCACGGTGAAATTCGCATCTTTTAGCAACGGCAAAAGCGCGCTGACCGATTGCGGATCGTCGAGGGCGCGAACCGCGGCAATGGCTTCTTCTTTGATTTCAGGTTGGGAATCGTTGAGCGCGATCCGCAGCAAGCCCAAAGTCCGTTCATCTTTGATTTTGCTTAATGCCTTCGTGGAGGTTTTCCGAATCTCGACATCCTCATCGCGAAGCGCATTGGCAAAGACGTCGATGTCCTTAGCGCTCGGTTCTTGAGCGAACCGTTGGATGACTTCCCGGCGTGTCTTGACGTTTTTCGATTTAAGCTGTAGCCGATTTAACCATTTCATGTTGGCCAATCCTTCGCGTTGAATTATTGCGCGTCCATCGAACGCACCGAGTGTTTCACAGATGGTTTGTTTTTAAAAGCGGTATTCAAGATGTGAAGGGTGAACGCATTTAAATAAATCCGCTCCGTAGGCGCATGTTCAATTCATGTCGTTGCCCTATTCGGCAAATTTCCCTTTTGTCTCTCCGTTTTCTTGTTCAATACTCCCTCTGTGATACCGATTACCGCCTTTGGGGTACTTTTCTTTTTAGCAGGCGTCAGCTTTTTCTTTGCCTTGGCCGAATCCGCCCTGTTCTCACTGGGAAAATGGCAGACGCGCCAAATGGCGGTAAATTCCCCGCCGTTTGGGACTATTGTCGCGAGGTTACTTGGGCAGCCCCAGGATCTTCTCGCCACCATTGTGTTGGGAAACACAATTGCGAATGCCGGAATTGTCGCGACGGTCCTCTGGCTGGCTTTGTTGGAAGAATGGCCGCTGCTACCGTCGCTCCTTGGTTTGCTCGTTTTTATTTTGTTGGGCGTCGAAGTTGCGCCAAAAACACTGGCGGTGCGTGCGCCGGAATTGTGGTCGTTGCGAGTGGCAGGCCCCATGTTGATTTTGCAAAAGTTGATGCGTCCGCTGCGTCAGATCGCTCAACACGTGAACGCTTTTATTTTACGAGTGATCGTTCCCAAATCGATCAAACCGCAAACGACCATGTCAGATGAAGAATATCAGGAATTGCTCGAACTGGCCTATCAACAGGGGACGCTCGCCAAATCGGAGAAAGAAATTATTTTAGAAATCATCAGTCTCGACCGGCGCACTGCTAAAGACGTGATGGAACCGCGTTCGCAACTGGCCAGCATTCCCGACGATCTTTCCGTGGAAGAAATGATTACCGCCGCTCGCAAACATAAACATCGCCGCCTCCCGATTTACGACGAAACGCCGGATACGATTGTGGGCGTGCTCAACACGCGCGCTCTGTTGCTCGATCCACAAATAGATCTGCTGGATGCGATTGAGTTTCCCTCCTTTGTTCCCGAAAGCATGAACCTGTTGCAATTACTCAAAAGTTTGCAAAGACAACAGCGCGGCGTCGCCATCGTGCTCGACGAATTCGGCGGCACCGCAGGCATCGTAACGATGGAAGATATTCTCGAAGAGATGATCGGCGAAATTCGCGGGGAAAGTGGAGCGCAGGGATTCGTCGTCGAAAAACTGGGTGTCGGACGATGGCGTGCCAGCGGCACGATGCGCGTCGAAGATTTTCGTCGCGAATTTCCTGCGCTGGGCGAGGTGCCGGACGCGGAAACACTCAGTGGCCTGCTGGTGAATTTATTGGGCATTGTTCCGGTGGCGGGTGAATCCGCGACTTTTCGCGGCCTGCGTCTTACCGCTCAAGGCGTGGATGAGCGCCGCATCAACGAATTGTTGGTGGAAGTGGTGAAAGGGCGCCAGACGAAATGACCGATCTCAATGTTGTATTTCTACTTGTGCTCGGATTGAGCCTGGCGCTTTCATTTCTATTTTCTGGAATGGAATCCGGCGTATTCGCTCTCAACCGCCTCCGAATTCGCCAACTCATGCGAGCGGGAAATCATCGCGCCACTGTCTTGCATCGATTTCTGGAAAATTCCGAAAACTTTCTTTGGACAATTTTCGTCGGAAACACCGTGGTTAATTTTACGATCTTCACCTTGATAACCTGGGCGCTGCATCATGGGTTGAACGAACGGCCTGTTCTAGAACTTCTCTCCTTCATCATCGCGGTATTTCTTTTTTTTATTTTCTTTGAACTGTTGCCCAAAACTCTGTTTCGCCTTTTCCCAAATCGTCTTTGCCTTTTTCTGGCGCAGCCCTTTCGATTCATTCATATCGTGCTCCGCCCGCTCGTCGCTCTGGCCGCGTGGTTTTCGCGAATGCTTTTGTCCTGGACGGGCGGGAAAGTTTTTACCGGACATCTTTTTGGCACGCGCGAAGAACTTCGGTTTGTCATGCAGGAATCTTCGCAAAACCTTTCGTCGGATGAAAAAACGATGATCAATCGCGTGCTTGATTTGCAAAATTTAACGGTCGCACAAATCACGGTGCCTCTGTCCAGCACCGTGACCGTCGCGACGGATACGCCCATGGAACACGTCTTAAAAATTTGTCGCGAACGAAATCTAACCCGCCTTCCGGTTGTTCGAAAAGAGCCGGGACGCGATCGGATTGTCGGCGTGATCAGTTTAAAAAAACTTCTTTATCTCGAGGATTTGGATCTGGCAAAACCGGCGGGCGATTATGTCAACCCTGCGCTCTATCTCAATGACGATCTGCGTTTGGAAGAAGCGCTCCGCCGTATGCAACGCAGCGGGCGTCGCCTCGCGGTGGTTTTGAATCGGGAGCAGCGCGAAATCGGCATCGTCAGCTTGCAGGACATTCTTAAAACTATTTTTGGAGAGGTGAGTTTGTAACATGGACTGGGGCATGATCATTTTGAAAATCCTGGCCGTGATTATTCTCGTGCTGCTCAATGGATTTTTCGTCGCGGCGGAATTTGCCCTCGTCAAAATTCGTGAAACGCAGCTTGACCCGCTCGTCGCCAAAAATCATCGGCGTGCCAAAATTGCGCGTTGGGTCATTAACAATCTCGACACATCATTGAGCGCTGCTCAACTGGGGATTACGGTAGCGAGCTTGATGTTGGGCTGGATCGGGGAGCCTGTATTTGCCGATTTGTTGCAACCTGTTTTTCGCGCGCTGCATTTGGAATCGGCTACCACCCAACATTGGATTTCTTTTGTCGTTGGCCTGTCCGTCATCACATTTCTGCATATCGTTGTGGGCGAACAGGCACCAAAATGGCTCGCCATTCAAAAACCGCTGCAGACTTCCCTGTGGGTTGCGCAACCCCTCGTCTGGTTTCGCAAAATCTCCTATCCGTTTATTTGGTTGCTCAATCAATCATCGCTCTGGGTACTCCGAAGATTTGGAATTCACCCTGTGAGCGAAGCTGAACTGGGGCATTCGGAAGAAGAATTGCGCCTGCTTTTTTCCGGTGCTCGCAAACATTCCGGCGGCACCGCATTCGGACGCGACATCGTTCTGAACGCGCTCGATTTGCGCAGCCGCAATGTGCGCGACGTGATGCGCCCCCGGCAAGAAACTGTTTCGTTCGACACGGAGGCGACGATTACCGAGTGCATCGATATCGCCGAAAAATCGCGTTACTCGCGTTTTCCGCTGTGTGAAAAGGGCAATCTCGACCAAACATTCGGCGTGGTTCACATCAAGGATCTCTATGCCATGCGAATCAAAGCGCGCACGGCTGCCGATCTGCGGCCCGTGGCGCGCAAATTGATTTACGTACCCGAAACCGCGCGGCTGGAAAAATTGCTGCACCTTTTTCTCGAACGAAAACTGCATTTTGCCATGGTCGTGGATGAATACGGCGGAACGGTGGGAATGGTGACGCTGGAAAATATTCTGGAGGAATTAGTCGGGCAAATTCAGGATGAGTTCGACCAGGAACAGCCGCTGTTGAAAAAGCAGGATGAGCAGAACTGGGAAATTGCCGGTGCCTTGCCGCTCCACGATCTTTCGGATTTAATTGGCGAACCCCTTCAGGAAGAAGGAATCACCACCACGAGTGGTTGGGTCACGCACAAGCTCGGCGGATTTCCAAAAGTGGGCCAATCGCTCGCCATCGGCAATTTTGATTTGCGGGTGGAAGAAATGGATGGATTGCTCGTGGCGCGGCTTAAACTGACCAAACGAGTGGAAGCTTCACCAGAACAGCAGCAGAATCATGATGGCTAGCGGTTGAAAATCCGGCTTGAATTCGACACTTCTTTTATCAAGGAACCATGGAGTCGTCGCAATCAGCGCCGTGATAGCAAGAGCGAACTGGACAATGAAAGTTTGCCAGGCCGAGTCTGCGCGCAAATTTAGACTCGCAACCACCAGGGCACTCAAGGTGATTAGCGCGATTCCATAATTTGATTTTTTCCGCATCGTATGCAGAAACAATTTCGCAATTCCTCGCGCATTCACCAGCGCTACCGTCCAAAGCAGTGGAGCAGCCCACGCTGGCAAATGGAGAAATTTTTCGTTCACAACAGGCGGAAGGACCAAAACTTTCAAAGCGCTCGCCCCCAACAGGGTTGCTCCTGAAAAAAGCGCGAGGATGATTGCCAGCGCGATGATATTTTGAAGGGGCAATCGTTGATTAAGCACCAGTAGCGTGGCGACAGTAGCGAGAAAAAGCACAAACAAATTTGCCAACGCAGAAACGGATTCCGCGACACAGGCCCGCGCTATCCACGCTATAATCAGGACGATTCCAAAGAAAAGAGTCGGGGAAATTTGGCGCACCCTCTTTCTAAGATTTGTAATTCGTCTTTGCCCATTTTCCAGGTTGGCTTGTTTGGGCTTGGCGTCGGAACAAAAGTTCACGAAGAATAATTAAGCGAGGAAAGCCGGAGTCGAAAGCTCAATTCCGGCCTGATGGCATTTTAGAAAGATGGAACTATAATTCTTCAGAACCTACAAAACGGTGAAATCGACAAAACATTTTAGTCGTGGCTTCACGCTGATTGAATTGCTCGTCGTCATAGCGATCATCGCTATCCTCGCGTCGTTGCTTTTGCCAGTTTTGGCTGGCAGCAAGGAACGCGCGAAGCGCGCCGCCTGTAAAAATAATCTGCGGCAACTAATTATCGCCACTCATCTCTACGCGAGCGACCAACAGGAAAAACTTCCACATGGCATTTGCGACGGCGATTATGATTATCCGCCGCTCGTCTCCACTAATACCTGGCGCAGTTTCGTCGATTCCGTCGGCAGTCATAAAATCATTGGATGTCCCGATTTGCCGGCACCCTTTGTGCCGGGTGGTTACTCAATGCCGCCGTATGGATATGTCCTCGGTTATAATTATCTCGGCGGTCACGATGTCGCGACCTGGGGGCTTGCTGCCAACATGAACTGGATTTCTCCGCAAAAACTTACCGAAAGTGGTTTGCTGGTTCTGTTCACAGATTTAAATGTCTGGTCCCCGGGCAACAACACCGTTGCGCCGCACGGGAAGAACGGGCCGATCTTTCAACAAGGTGATGCCACCAATCCCGACAGCGGCGGAATCGCATCGCAATTGATTGGAGCGGTTGGAGGAAACGTCGGTGCGCTCGACGGTTCGGTGATCTGGAAGCGAATAGAAAAAATGCAAGAGTATCAACTTTCGCCGAACACGACCGAGCTATTTGGCGTTTGGTGAACCGCCGGTGTGTGCCGGTTAAGCGTTATAGGTGCTGGAAGACACATCTCCTCCGCGGCCAGTCCAATTTGTGTGGAAAAACTCTCCACGCGGTTTATCGATGCGTTCGTAAGTATGCGCGCCGAAATAATCACGTTGCGCCTGGAGCAAATTTGCCGGCAACCGTTCGCAGCGATACGCATCATAGAAATTCAGTGCAGTGGAAAACGCCGGAGTGGGAATTCCCTTTTTCGCCGCCATGGCAACGACGGCGCGCCATCCGCGCTGCGAATTCTTGATCGCTTTCTTGAAGAATGGATCAAGCAGGAGATTCATGAGCTTAGGATTTTTATCGAAAGCATTTTTTATATCCCCAAGAAATCGGCTGCGAATGATACAACCGCCGCGCCACATCAAGGCAATGCCGCCATAGTTCAGGTTCCAATTGTTTTCCGCCGCCGCCGCGCGCATGAGCATATAACCCTGCGCATAAGAAACGATTTTCGAGGCGTAGAGAGCGTGGCGAATTTGCTCCACAATTTTTGTGCGGTCGCCAGAGATTTTTGGTTTGGGACCTTTTAGTTTTTTCGAAGCGGCAACACGTTCATCTTTCAGCGCCGAAATGCACCGCGAGTAAACGGCTTCGGCCATCAGCGTGATGGGAATGCCGAGTTCTTGCGACGAAATCACCGTCCATTTGCCCGTTCCTTTTTGGCCGGCTTTATCCAGAATTTTATCGACGAGCGGCTGACCATCGGCATCTTTTACCGCTAAAATATCGCGCGTAATTTCGATTAGATAAGAATCTAAATCGCCTTTGTTCCATTCGGCAAAAACGTGGTGCATTTCGTCGGCGCTCATTCCAAGGCCATCTTTCATTAATTGATACGCCTCACAAATGAGTTGCATGTCGCCATACTCGATTCCGTTGTGGACCATTTTCACATAATGGCCTGAACCATTTTCGCCAACCCAATCGCAGCAGGGAACGCCGCCGTCCACCTTTGCGGAAACTTTCTGGAAAATATCCTTAACATGCGGCCACGCGGCGGGCGAACCGCCAGGCATGATTGACGGTCCATGGCGCGCGCCTTCCTCGCCACCGGAAACGCCGGTGCCGACGTAGAGCAAACCTTTCGACTCGACATATTTTGCGCGGCGAATCGTGTCGCCAAAAAGCGAATTGCCGCCGTCTATAATGATGTCGCCCGGTTCGAGATGCGGGAGAAGTTGTTCGATAAATTCGTCCACCGCCGCGCCGGCCTTGACCAGCATCATCACGCGGCGCGGGCGTTTCAAAAGTTTGACCATCTCCTCAATGGAATGCGCGCCGATGACGTTCGTGCCTTTGGCTTCCTTGGCGAGAAAATCGTCCACCTTGGAAACGGTGCGGTTGTAAGCGACGACGGTGAACCCGTTGTCGTTCATGTTGAGAATTAAATTTTGTCCCATGACGGCCAGGCCAATGAGAGCGATGTCAGCTTTAGGTTCCATGATAATTTTTTAAGATTTTAAAATAGATAACTTCAGGCGCCAAATTGCAGTCGCGGATCGCTTTCCAAAAGGGTTTTTAAATTCAGCCATGAAACATCGTTCATTGAGTAAAAGGCGTTCAGGTAAACAGAGACTTCTTCGCGGGGATATTTTGTCAGCAATTTTTCAATCGCCTCCTTGAGTTTCGCGTCCTCCACGGTGGCGGGCAAATCATCGACCACGCCTTCTTTGTGCGCCATGCCAAGCGCGTCCAGAAAATCGATCAACATTTGCGTGTGTTTTTTCATCAGCCAGACGCGGATCAAGGTGCTGGCGGCGGCGTCAAGGCGAGGCTTGGCGAGCATGGTTGCCATTTCCGCGTGACGTTCGGTGCGGGGTTTTCGCTCGAAAAATGCCGGTCGCAATTTGCGCGATTCTGCCACGGCAGAGATGGCGAGCCGGTAATTTTTTTTGTCGGATTCGTAGGCGGTATCCAAAATTTGCGCGGCCAAGGCCGGGGACATGAAACCAAAGAGTTCGTGGGCGGTGAGCATTTTAAAAAGTTGAGAGTTGGGGTGTTGAGAGTTGAGAGTGAAAAATTATTCGTTGGTCGTTGTCACACTGATTTTATTTTTTCGAGCCAGTTGTTCTACTAAATCCTTTTCCAACAACAAGGTTTTTCCCGGTTCAAACGCGAGGACGGAAATCTTTGCATCCCGGCAAACTTCAATTGTCTTGGCACCGATGGAGGGAATATCAAAACGAAGATCGTGATTTTGTTTAGCGACTTTGACGGCAATGGCGTCGCCCTTTCCAGCCAATTCGCCGCCGCGCTTTAAACACTTATCCGTTCCTTCAAAACCTTCGACGGCCAGAACAGTTCCATCTTTAACCACGACGGTTTGGCCGATTTCGAGCCGCGAAATTTCTTTGGCAATGCGATGTCCGAAACAAACATCGCTCTTCTGTTGGTCATTCAATTTTGGACCCAGCAGAAAATTTGCGCCGGGCATAAGCGGTTTTAGCCACGGCGTGGCTTCGATCAATTCGACGCCTTCTTTTCTCAGTTCGTCTGCAATGGCCCCAAAGATGGTGTGTGCATTTTTCTCTTTTAATTTCAAGAGCATCGTCATGGCGCGGAGATCGGGTCGCAGATCAAAAAGATTTTTTGGCGCAATCTGCCCGGCCATCACACATTGCGAAATTGACCGATTAGAAAACACCGAAATCATTTTGGAAAGCTGGCCGACTTTCAACCAAACGATTTCATCGACGAGTTTTGCGAGTTCAGGATTGGTTTCATTTGCAAACGCGACGGCAACGAGGCGTTTGACCCCTGCGGCCCGCGCCAGCTTCGCAAATTCCAGCGGCAAGGAACGGTTGCCGGCAATTATTCCCAAACTCTCCGTTGGTTGTGACATCCGAATTGACTTAGCCAGATTCGATTGGCGATGGCAATCCGATAACCTTTTGAATGCGGTGTCGAAGAAATATTGTCAACACGACGACGTTTCGCCAAACTCCCGCTGATAAAATGCCCCATCAAAACCAAACACAGGACAAGAGCGAACCAGCACCGACTCCTGTGTTGTCTAAGAATTCGGGCACAGGCATCCGGCTCTTTGAATGCGTGGTCGAATATTTGGCGCAACCTGTTTTCTTTAAAGATTGCAGTTCAACTTATGTTTCGGTTAACGCCGCCTTCGCAGTGGAATTTGGTTTAAAGCCAATGGATTTTATTGGGAAAACCGACTTCAATTTTTTCTCAAAAGAAATGGCCGAACAATATCGAGCTGATGACCAGCGCGTTTTTTCAGGGGGGCAAACCATCACGCAGGAAGAGGCGTTTCTCGTTGCCGGGCGGCAGCGTACGATCAAGGTAATCAAGACGCCGGTAATTGACGACGCGGGAAATGTGATTGGGCTGGTCGGAATTTTTCATGATAGCGCGGAATCGATCCAAGCGGCGGAACATTTGCGCATATCAGAGCAGGAATTTCGTCGAGTTTGGGAAAATTCTCTCGATGGTATGCGTCTTACGGATGAGGAAGGGATGATATTGCTCGTCAACGATGCTTTTTGTCGCATGGTCGGGATGCCCCAGGTGGAACTTGTCGGCAAACCTTTCTCGGTTATCTACGAAGCTAAGCATCGTCAGGCCAGTCTTGCCAAACACAAGGAACGATTTGCCGCGCGCGACGTTCAGCCGTTGTTCGAACGTGAGTTATTGCTCTGGCACGGCGGAAAGGTCTGGTTTGAACTGTCCAACAGTTTTTTGGAAATCAAAGGGCATCCCACTCATTTGTTGAGTATTTTTCGCGACATCACTGAACGAAAAATTGCGGAAGAAAAAATGCACGACTTCGCTGGCCGGTTGGAGCGCAGCAATCGCGAGCTACAGGATTTCGCGTATGTCGCGTCGCACGATTTGCAAGAGCCGCTGCGAAAAGTGGCGGTGTTCAGTGATCGGTTGAAAATCAAATTCGGGGCGACTCTCGGAGACGAAGGGGTTGATTACGTAAACCGGATGCAAAAGGCGACGGTGCGAATGCAAACGTTGATCACAGATTTACTTTCATTCTCGCGCGTCACCAGCAAATCGCAGCCGTTCGTTCGTCTTGATTTAGGCAGTGTGGTGACGGAAGTGTTGGCTGATTTAGAAGCGCGCACCCAGCAAGTTGGAGCAGAAATCCAAGTCGGCCAGTTGCCCGCGATCGAAGCCGAGCCATTGCAGATGCGACAGCTTTTTCAAAACTTGATTGGCAACGCATTGAAGTTCAGTCGGCCGAATGAAAAACCGTTGGTGCGAATTGAGGGAACAAGTTTGCGGGACAAATTGCGGTGGCGCGAAATTGATGGCAGCCCGCGTGAGATGGTACGTTTGATCGTCCGTGATAACGGGATTGGCTTCGACCAAAAATATGTCGAGAAAATCTTTCAGGTTTTTCAGCGGCTTCACGGACGCGAAGCCTATGAGGGAACTGGAATGGGATTGGCCATCACGCGAAAAATTGTGGAACATCATGGCGGTGAAATTACCGCGAGAAGCAAGCTTGGCGAAGGCGCGACATTTATCGTGATTTTGCCGGTCACACATAGAAAGACTGAAAAATGAAAGACACTGGTGAACTGATTACAATTCTTTTGGCGGATGATGATCCGGATGACCGGCAGCTGACCCAGGAAGCCTTTTCCGAATGTCATTTGGCCAACCAGGTTCATTTTGTAGAAGATGGCGAACAATTGATGGATTATTTGTTGCGTCGCGGCAAATACGAATCCATGAAAAACGCGCCATTGCCCGGCTTGGTTTTACTGGACTTGAACATGCCGCGCAAAGATGGCCGCGAAGCGCTGAAGGAAATTAAGGCGCACCCGGATTTAAAACGGATTCCCATTGTTGTGCTGACCACATCCAAAGCGGAGGAAGATATTTTGCGCACCTACGATCTCGGCGTCAATTCCTACGTAACCAAGCCGGTGACGTTCCAATCTCTGGTCGATACCGTGAAGGTGCTCGGCAAATATTGGTTCGAAATTGTCGAGCTTCCGCCTGCCGAGTGAGATGACCGCGCGCCCGATAAAAGTTTTGCTGGTTGATGATGACGAGGATGATTTCATCCTCACCCGCGATTTTTTTTCTGAGATCAAGCGGCAAACTTACGAGATCGAATGGGCTTCCAGTTACGAAAAGGCCTTGGAGATTATTGCCAGTCGCGAGCACGACATCTATCTGTTTGACTATCGCTTGGGCGGCCGCAGTGGACTTGAACTAATGAAAGAGGCGCAAGCCCACGGCAACCACGGGCCGATGATCTTGTTGACCGGACAAAGCGAGCACGACATCGATCTCAAAGCGATGCATGCCGGCGCGGAAGATTTTTTGGTCAAGGCGGAGTTGAACGCCAAGGCGCTAGAGCGCGCGGTGCGTTACGCGATCGAACGGAAAAGCGCGGAAAGAGAAATCCAAAAGCTGGCGGCGTTTCCTCGCTGGAATCCAAACCCGGTTCTGGAATTTGCGGCGGACGGAACGCTGACTTACAGCAACGACGCGGCTCAAGCGATGGCCCATTCGTTGCAAAAGCTTTTGCTGACGGAAATTTTGCCGCCCAATTTTCAGACCATTGTCACGGAGTGTCTGGCGAACGGCAGGAAAAAAACAAATCTTCAAACGGCTATTGGCGACCGGACATTTGCCTGGTCTTTCATTCCCATTCACGCGAGCAAAGTGGTGCATTGTTACGCCACGGAAATCACCGAGCGGTTGAACCTTGAAGCGCAACTCCGACACTCCGTGAAAATGGAAGCCGTCGGACAATTGGCTGCGGGCGTCGCGCATGATTTTAATAATATTCTCACGATTATTCAAGGGCACGCTGATCTGTTGCTGCACAAAATCAATGCCGATCCGCAGAGCGAAAAACCGTTGAAACAAATTTGCCTGGCCTCCGAGCGGGCAGGAAATCTGATCCGGCAATTGCTCATGTTCAGCCGCAAACAAGTCATGCAACACAAGTTCCTCGATTTGAAAGAGGTCATCACCAATCTGATGCAGATGTTGCAGCGCTTTTTGGGCGAACATATTGCGCTGGAAATTCATCACGCGGCGGATTTGCCGACCATTTACGGCGACACCGGAATGATTGAGCAAGTGATGATGAATCTTTCTGTGAACGCGCGAGATGCCATGCCGCGAGGCGGACGCCTCAGCATCCGAAGCAGCCTGGTGAAACTCAACGACACGCAACTTCTGCGCAATCGCAATGCTGAGGCTCGTTCCGGGGATTTCGTTTGCTTGAGCGTCACCGACACCGGTTGCGGCATGGATGAGCAAACGATTAATCGAATTTTCGAACCGTTTTTCACTACAAAAGAAGTGGGCAAGGGAACTGGCCTGGGGCTGGCCACAGCTTACGGCATCGTTCAGCAACATCACGGCTGGATCGAAGTGGAAAGCCGACTAGAGGTCGGTTCCACTTTTAAGGTTTTCCTTCCCGCCCGTGGGAAAAAAGCTGCGGAAAAACCGGCGGCTCCCTCGCAGCTCGTGGCGCATGGTGGCAGGGAAACTATTTTGGTCGTCGAAGACGAACCGGCCTTGCGCATGTTAGTCGTCGAAATTTTGCAACTCTACGGCTACCGCGTTTTTCAAGCGCAATCGGGGGCCGCCGCGCTGGAAGTCTGGAAGGAGCGCAAAAAAGAAATCGATCTGCTGTTGACCGACATGGTGATGCCCGATGCAATTTCTGGACGGGAACTGGCGGAACGATTGTTAAAAGATAGCCCAGGATTGAAAGTCATTTACACCAGCGGTTACAGCCCTGGCATGGCGGGACAAGATACGGCGTTGCTAGTCGGTTTTAATTTTTTGCCGAAGCCATATCCGCCCAGCCGCCTCGCCGAACTCGTCCGCTTCTGCTTAAACAAAGAACCTGACAAATCAGCTTAATTTGAAACCTAACTCCACCATTTTGGTCGTCGATGATGAACCCGATCTACGCGAACTCTTGCAACAAGTTCTGGAAATGCACGGCTACAACGTTTTGCAGGCTGGCTCCGGCAAGGAAGCGCTTGAAGTTTGGGAGAAAAATTCGAGCCGAATCGATTTGCTGCTCACCGATTTGATTATGCCTGAAGGAATGAGCGGCGTGGCGCTTGCCGGAAGATTGCAAACGCACAGACCTCTGCTGAAAGTTGTGTACACCAGTGGTCACCCCAAAGAAACGGCGGTGGAGAAATATTCATTACCGCCAGATTCACGCTTTTTGCAAAAACCGTTTAATCCCTCCGCGCTCGCACAACTTATTCAAAGCTGTTTGGAGCCATAGACCTCGTTGCCTGTCAAAGTTGAAATCGAATTGGGTTCAAAATGGCAAATTCCAAGTAAGTTTCCCCGGATTCTTTTTGATTTTTACCCGCTTTTCAGCCTAAATAGGGTAGCAACTCCCTTTTCCAAGAGAAACAATGAATCGAAAACGAGTATTCACGATCAGTCTGGCGATCCTCATGGTCGCGGGGCTGGCTTTATTCATTTTAAGAGAACGTCGCACGGTTGATTCGGCAGAAGTGTTTTTAGAAAATTCCGAGAGCGTTCGTCCGAAACAAACTATTTCTACTAATTTCGCCTCGCGGGCCGAGGTTGAAACTCCCCTTGCCCGGGACCGTTCTATCGAAAAGTTAGGCAGCGCATGGGGTGATGAAATCGCGGAACCAACCACTGCACAATTTTACGATTGGTCGCACCAATATGCCGCCGCCTCCGCACAGGCGAAGATTGCATTGGAAAATGAAGGAGTGAAGCTCGCCGCCAAACGCCGGGTTGCTCTCGAGAAATTAATTCAGACGGATCCAGAACGCGCTTTGGAAAATGCGGTTCCTTTTTCAGTCCGTCGCGAATTACCGCATCGAATAAAGGAATTGCTCGAAGAGAGGATCAGCGGTCGCGGCGAATTAGCCGTCTTCGGCGTGTTGCCCGAACCGGGCAAAGAATTGGAAATTGATCCGACATTTCGCATCGCGACCATCGACGGAAAAGAATTTAAGGCTTTTACCTATGGACGTCGTCTCGGTGAGCCGACGAAACGAAATATTCCGTTGAATGGTATTGCGGTGGGAAATCTATTAGCGGTGAACGAAAATCCCGTTCGCATTTTGGAAAAAGCCGAAGCCGATGAAGTCGTCAAAACTTCGGAAGCGATTTGTGCGGTTTCAGGAGATTCGACAACGTTACATCAAGACGAGACGGCGGTGGATATTGGCAGCGAAATTATTTTTCTTTGCCGTCGAGCGCATGCCGATGATTTAAACCAACAAATCATCGCCGCCGAAAGTGGCGGAACGTCGAGTGCCGGTGATGTGGAAGCCTCGGCTTACACGGAAGGCCAAAAGAAGCTGATTGCGATTCGTGTCGATTTTCCTGATCTGGTTGGCGTACCGTTTTCGGATTCTACCGGAACCAATCTGATCAGCGGTTTAAATTCATTTTACAGCGACTGTTCTTATGGCCGCGCCAGTTTTGCGTTGGTCGGGCAAGGTTCGGATTACACGCCGACTTTTCGGATGCCGACAAATTCTTCTTATTACACAAACTCAACTCGTTACAATAACTTGCGCACGGACGCTCGCACCGCCGCCACCGCCGCCGGTTATATTTTGACGAACTACAATTTTGATCTTATTTGCATGGGGTCCGTGCCCGGTTTTAATTGGTCGGGACTTGGATACGTCGGCTCGCCCGGCGCTTGGATTCGCAATAGTTTCGGTACCGGTGTGTCCGCCCACGAACTCGGACACAATTACGGGCTGAACCACGCGAATTTCTGGGATACTTACGGGCTTAGCATCATCGGAACTTCCGGCACAAACATTGAATACGGCGATAGCTTTGACACGATGGGCGCGGCGAGCGCGGGCAATAATCATTTCAATGCGCGTTACAAACGCTATTTGAATTGGCTGACGACGAATGAAATTACGACGGTGACGAACAGCGGAACGTATCGAATTTTCTGCCATGACAACACGAATTCAACGGGCGTTCGCGCGCTGAACATTGCGAAAAATTCTTCGACGAATTACTGGATTGAATTTCGGCAAAAATTTACGAGCAACCGATGGTTGATGAGTGGGGCAGGGCTGCGCTGGGCGCAAAGTGGAAATCAAAAAAGTCTTTTGCTCGACACGACGCCGGGTTCGGCGGATGGAAAAAGTGACGCAGCGATAATTATCGGGCGAACCTTTTCCGATAAACCGGCGGGTATTCACATTACGCCAATTGGCAAAGGTGGAACGACGCCGGAATCGCTCGATGTCGTCATCAACAAAGGAACTTTTCCAACGAATGTGCCGCCGACCATTACCATTGCTGCGAGCGCAACGAATGTTGCTTCTGGCGCGACGGTGAATTTCACCGCGACGGCTGACGACTCGAATGGCGACACGCTGGCTTACTACTGGGATTTTGGAGATAAAAATTTCGGCACGAACGGCGCGACGGCGAGCAAAAGTTGGAGCGCGACGGCAGAATATGTGGTGCGTTGCACGACGACCGATATGAAAGGCGGTGTGGCCAGCGACTCCGTCATCGTGCGCGTCGGTTCGCCGACTAGCTATCGCATCAGCGGCCAGGTCACAACGAACAGCGCGCCGATTCAAGGCGTCCGCGTTTATGCGTCGAGTACATTAATGACTTACACCGACAGCGACGGAACTTACAATTTGGTAGGCTTGCCTGCGGGAACTTACACCCTTAATGCGCAACTTGATGGTTATACTTTAGTTCATCCAACATTTTCCAACCCGATTTCCGTGGGGCCGGATGCAACGGGAATTGATTTCAACGCGTCCACTGTTGTGCCGCCGACAATTACCTCACAGCCGCAGAGCAGAGCTGTCGCAGCGGGAACCAATGTGACGTTCAGCGTGACTGCGACCGGTGACACGCCGGTGTATCGTTGGCAATTCAACGGCGCGGTGATGGCCAATAAAACAAACGCGACTTTGACGCTCACCAATGTGCAGCTAACCAACGCAGGATTTTATTCGGTCATCGTCAGCAATGTTGCGGGCACAGTGACGAGTTCGAATGCCGCGCTGACGGTGAATGTTCCGCCAACGATTGCTGCGATTTCCAACCAAACAGTTTCTGAAAACGCTTTGCTGTCATTCACGGTTACGGCGTCAGACCCGACCGCAGCAACGACCAATCTGTTTGCTGATTTTGAAAGTTTTCAAAATGGCGCTGCTTCAATCATGTTTCGCGCGCCGAATTATTCTCCCACCACGGCGACCAATCTCGATGCGTCGCCAAATCTAACGGCCATCACCACCAATCCTCCGGCGGGAATTCAAAACAACCGCGCCGCGTTGAACGTGAATTGGAGTTTCAAAACGGGAGTTGTAAATCCGTGGTTGCGGTTGACTTCATCTTCTGCGCCCAGTCTCGCCAATCCAACCGTGCATTTTTCGCACACGCTGAGATTTCAAATTTTTTCAGATAAAGCGCTCAAAGTGGGCGTGGGCTTGCGGGAGACCGGAACGAGCGCCGCCATCGGAACCGACGGCGGCACCGTGGGAGTAATTGAATATGTGGGAGTTTCAAATGTGGTGAACGGCACGCCGTTGCCCATTCGCTCGATTGCTCCAAACATTTGGACGACGGTGGAAATTAATTTACCGACCGAGCCGGTCGCCGCATTTACCGGCAATGGAATTTTGGAATCGGCCAGCGGAAAAGGTGTGCTGGAACATTTGTGTTTTGCGCCAGACGCAAGTGCGGGCGCTTACAATATTTACCTGGATAATTTTGCTGACCTAGATGCGGGCACGTTGTCGTTCAGCCTTGAGCCGGGTGCGCCCGCTGGCGCGAGCATTGATCCGCAAACGGGAGTTTTTTCCTGGATTCCAACGGAAGCGCAAGGGCCGGGGATTTATCCCATCGCGGTTTGTGTCACTGACAATGGGGTGCCGGCATTGAGCGCAACCAACTTGTTTTCGGTGACGGTAACTGAAACCAATAACGCGCCCGTTTTGACCGCCATTTCCAATAAATTTGTCAATGCTGGAGCCGCGTTAGTCTTCACGAATTCCGCCAGCGATTCAGATTTGCCTGCAAACATTTTAAGTTTCACCTTCGGTTCCAATGAACTCGCCGGCGCGACCATTGATTCCAGTTCGGGAATTTTCAATTGGGTTGCGCCGGATTCGGAAATATTTTTGACGAACAATGTCAGCATCGTCGTGACCGACAACGGTGTTCCTTCACTGAACGACACGAAAGATTTTGTCATCGTCGTGGTTCCGCCGCCGCGAGTTTCTGGAATGGTTTTGGCGCCCGATGGTTCACTCACGCTCACGTGGCAAACGTTTCCGGGCAAAACCTATCAGGTGCAATATAAAAATAATTTAGAGCAAACGGACTGGACGGACTACGAACGGGAAATAATTGCGGAGGGCGAGAGTCTTTCCGCGACTGACAATTTCGGCGCGGGGCAGCCGCAACGTTTCTATCGAATTTTGCAACTCGACTGAAACGATCAAACGCAAATAGAAGCAGCTTTCTCAATGGTCATTTCGTTTCGGTCGATAATTTTTCCAGCCGAAAACGCCAAACAGCAGTGCGCCGATTCCGGTCAGTGCAAGCGTGCTCGGTTCTGGAACTGGCGATGTGGAAAATCGAATGGCATCAATCAATCCAGACCCGACTCCATTAAACGCAGTGAATCGAAGTTCTCCAGTTTGACCAGCGAATGCTGAAATATCGCCGCCCATAACTGAAAAATTTGGACCGTTGCTGACTAAAACCATCGGAATAATCAGTCCGGAAAAAGTCACTTGAAGGCTGCCGGACGAAACGGTGGAAAAAAGAAGTGATTGGGCGGTTTGAGGAACTAAGCCCGTTTGGCCGATAGCGGCACTAACCGACGAAAAACGCCCGCCTTGCAAATAGACAGAATAGCTCCCTTGCAGAGGCTGAAAAATTGGTGAAGCGGAGCTGTGCAAAGAAATAAAAGACGAATCTAGGGCTATCGTGTTAAAACCTACTCGAGGGACTTGATTTCCGTCGATGTAACCAATCCAGCCGGGGAGACCGTTTGTAATTGGCACCATAAATTCCTCATCCCGCATCAACGGCAAAACAGGGGACTCGAAATTTAGATTGAAAAAGGAGCCTTGGGAAAAGCCGACGTTCTCGGAGGAAATAAGTGCAACGCTTACTATAATGACCTTAAGCAAAGATTTCTTCATAATTTTTTTTATTTTGTAACAAAAGGATCTCCCACTGCTTGAAAAGCTACTGTGTTCCTAGATTGCCAAGCTGCAATTGCAAAGTTCTTTCTGCTTTGCCATAAACTAAAGTAAAGCGAGGCATCATTGACACCGGGTAACTGAGGTTCTTCCACATGGGTGACGGCACCGACAGGTGTGTTTGAATAATTAGTTCCTCCAAACGCATTTGACGAAAACCAACGAATAAAATTGCCCTGCCCTCCAATTTCCCGAATGCCGTTATACGATTCAATGGTTTGAATCATCCACCATCCACTGTTCCCGTGCCATTTGACCACGCCATTAATTGAATAATCCGCTGCTAAAGAACTATGCTCACGCGTTGAACATTATCGGCGCGCAAGTCCAGAAATGGCGCGCGAAAAAAGGCTGGTCGCAAGAAACCCTCGCGATGAAATTACAATTACGCGGGTGGAGTATCAGTCGGAATTCACTCGCAAAATTAGAGCTTGGGCTACGTAGAGTTCCGGATTGCAAACTGCTTTTTCTTTCGAGAGTTTTGAGCGTGGGGGTGGAAGATTTATTTCCCAAAAATCTTTCACTCAAAAAAATTGGCCCACAATTTCAATCTGGCGAGCGATTGGCGGTGTTTCCCACGCGCGCCGAAAAATAGAAGCTTCCTTCGAGATGAATCTACCGCTTGCTTGATTCTCACCACGCGAAGCATCTATTTATCTTCCGCCATGAAACCTGCGATGATCGGGCGATGGTCGGAGGCCACGCCCCAATTTGCTAAAGTCCCAATGTAAGTTTCCTCCGGCAGCCATTCGCGTTTCATCCCTTGACTGACGAGAATGTAATCAATGCGGCTGTAGGTATCTTCT
>JBDSLX010000202.1:0-4904 GCA_039916145.1 Verrucomicrobiota bacterium
ACAAAGTATCACCGCCCACGTTCAAGCTGGTGAAATCAACGGGAGCGGTCGGGCTATCGAAATGTGCTTCTCGAACTGAGAATACGCCGGTGATTTCCATTTGGGACGCATTCATCTCGGCGGCGAACCGGGTTTGGTCGAACACGGCGAGACGCCCGATTTTCATGGAAACAAAGTTTGCCGATTTTTCAAAAGTTGAACCGGTCAGCGACAAACCATTTTCAAAAATACTTTTGGAAAAATTTATTTCTCCGGCGAACCGGCATTGCGTCAGACCGGTTTCGTAATGCACTTCGGCATTCCGCAAATCCACGGCGTCCAGAAAGACGGCGTGTTCGATGGAAAAACCGTTGCGATGAACGTTGGTGCCGCTCTGGGTCAGGAGCGCTTCGAGAAATGCGCCACGCAAAACGCGATTGGTGGCTTCTGGAAATTGACTCTTTAGGTCAGCCGATTTGCCCGCCGTGATTTGCGCGAGAACAAATTTCTCGGAAGCCGTGAGCGTGGGCGAATCCAGCAGGAGTGCAGGCAACGAGCGACTGGCACCCGCCAGGCAAAAGGGAACCAACGCAAAAATGGCGACAGTTTGGAACAAGCGATTAAAAAGCATCGGCCCGCATCATAGAACGCGGATGATGAAAAAGCGATACGGGCGACCTGACCTCGGGGAGTTGCGTGGGCATCCCGTTAACCCTCCCGTGGTTTCTCCTAGTTAAACGTCCTGACTTCGACCGCTTGTGGACGAGAGTGGCAAAGAGCTAAAAACCTTTTGGTAAGAAAAAAACTAACTGAAAGAAAAAATATGCTTTGGACTATCTGCGTCATCTTAATCATTCTCTGGCTGCTCGGCATCGTGACCAGCTACACCATGGGCGGCTTGATTCACATCCTGCTCGTCATCGCCATTATTGTCGTGCTCGTCAATCTCATCTCAGGACGCAAGCGTTAAGAATTCCTGAACACTCTACAAAACTCATTATGAATAAAATCATCTCCCTGGCACTTCTGGTTGGCGGAATTGTCCTGATCATCATGGGCATCAACGCCACCAATTCCTTTGGTTCCGACGTCTCGCGATTCTTCACTGGCTCACCAACGGACAAAGCTGTCTGGATGCTTATCGGCGGTGTGGTCGCGACCATTGCGGGTCTGGCTGGAACCTTTCGCGGTTCAAAAGCAGGTTAACCCAATTTCGTTCCAGCTTTTCTAAAAACTAAACTCAACAAAGAAAGAATCCCATTCTATGAATAAACAAGGACAAGCTGTCGGTGATGACTTAAGCACCCTGGCCGAAGATGCGCGCGAATTGCTCTCCGCCACCGCTGGTGTGGCGGGCGACAAAGTGAGCGCCGCCCGCGAACGCCTCGCCGCTGCCCTGGAAAACGGCAAAGAAATTTACGGACAGGTGCGCGAGAAAGCCGTGCAAGGTGTCAAGGCGACCGATCGTGCCGTGCGCGAAAATCCGTACAAGTCAGTCGGCATCGCCCTCGGAGTAGGGGCCGTCATCGGCTTTCTGATTGCGCGCCAGTGTTCCCGTAACGACGACTAATAGAATCTTTTTCGTGCCGCGCGATACAGATCGCGCGGCATTTTCCGTCTTCCCTGCGCGAAGGTTTCCGGCTATTTCGCTTTCGTGCATTGCGTTATCACAGCCGGGCCGACGTTCGAACCGCTTGATGAAGTGCGGCGGTTGACGAATTTTTCCTCCGGCAAACTTGGCTCGCAACTGGCGGATTTTTTGGTGGAGCAGGGGCATCAAGTCACATTGCTCTACGGCCATTACTCGACTTATCACGAGAAACAATCGGCCCAACGGATCGTGCCTTTCGACACCACGCGCGATCTGTCGGACAAATTAAAATCGTTTGCGAAAGAAAAAGTGGACGCGATTTTCCATGCGGCGGCGGTGAGCGATTTCGGTTTTGGCAAAGTGTTCGAGCGCGATGCAAATGGAGAATTGCGCGAAGTAACATCCGGGAAAATTTCCACGCGCGAAGGGACGTTGCTGGCGGAACTGATCCCGACGCCAAAAATTATTTCCCGTCTGCGCGAATTTTTTCCCAGGAGCCGCATCATCGGTTGGAAATACGAAGTGGACGGAGATCGCGCGTCGCTGATTGCCAAAGCCGTTCAGCAGATTCGCGAAAACGAAACCGATGCGTGCGTGGCCAACGGGAAGGCGTATGGGTTTGGTTTTGGATTGGTCACTGTCCCGCAACAATCGCATTTTTCAGATACGAGAGAGTTGTTTGCCGCGCTGGAGAGTTTGGCCCGAAGCAAGAAATTATAGTTCAAATTTCGCAATGCGGCGCAGGCCCATTTGGAATGGGATTCTTCCAATGACCCACGAAAAGAGAACAAAACCGACCCAGGTTGCGATGGAAAGTTTATGGGAAACTTCCCCGCGCCAGCCCCACGGAGAACCAATCGCCATCATCGTCACGGAGCCAACGATGTAAAGGAAACTCAGGACGAGACAAAATGTTCCGCCGAAGCCGCTGACGATTTTGCTGGGATTGTCTTCTTTGAAATTCGGATAAAGCGCGCCCAACCCTATGGCCAGTCCCGCCAGGGTAAATGTCATAACGGTGATGATGCCAATGAGATAAAAGGTGCGATGCCAGGGCAATTTGAGCATGGAACAGGAAAGCGCCATCAAACCGACCGTCACCGTCAGTGCGGCCATGCTCGCCAGCCAGAATTTTGTTCGGACAATTTTGACCAGGCCAAGCGGGGCCATGCCGACAATCCAAAGCCGTTTTCCTTCGAGCGAAAACTGCGGATAAACGAAACGCGTGGTCAGCGTGGCGAGATTCAACGCGCACGCACCCAGATTGAGATAAGAAACGAGATGGATCCAAAACGGATTGGTCAGTTGTTGGGAAAAGTGACGGAGGTTGATGATGTAAATGCCGAGCAAACCGAACAACACCAACGTCTGTCCCCATTGCGTGGTATCGCGCCAAAACATGCGGACATCTTTGACCAGTAAAGCGCGGACATCGGGCGAAACGTGGCGCAGTAATCTAAATACTTTTTCCGCCGCTCCTTCTCCGTAATAGAAAATATTCTTCCGATTTCGCACGTCGCGGAGCCATTCCCATTGCCCGAAAACCGTGGCGCGACTTTGCACGGTTGAAAACGCGTCGTAGAATATTTTTCCGCTGCGCGTCAGTGACAAATAGCCGAAGAACAACACGTGGCTGAGCAGCAACAGCATAAAAAAACCAGCGGGAACCAGCGAGCCTTCGGACCATTGCAACACGCTGTAGGAAAGCCAATAGCTTGGCAGCAAATGATGTTCGGCAAAAAGCGTTCGGGAAAGCAAACGATCCATCAGCGCCATGACTCGCGTCTCGGTCATGTCATCGGAGATCACCTCGGGTTTGAGCCAAAAAGCAACGGCCAACAGCATGAAAACCGCAATGGTCAGCGCCATGGCTTGAAAGGCGCGGCGATCTAAAAATCGCGCGAGAGTAATCGCCGCCCATGCTCCGGCCACGCCCGGCAGAACGATGAATACCGCAATGAGCGCAACGGTAATGAAGTAAAAATGCCACGCGGCATTCTGGCTTAGCCCATACGCCGCCAAAAGTGGCGCAATCAAAAATAGAAACGCCCAGGAAGCGAGGAGAAGAGATTCCAGAAATTTCCAGCGGAAAATCGTTTGCGCCGATAAGGGCAGGCTGATCAGAAAATTAGTTTCGCGATTGCGGAAAAAATTGGTGTAGCTGATGACCAGATTGCTGAAGAGCAAGAGCATCAAAAGACAGGCGAAAAGCAGAAACATCAACCGTTCGGTCAGCATTTGGCCTAAACCGGGAAAGGCATTTAAAAAATTCAGCCCCTTCTGAAATAACCAGAAAGCGAGCACGAAGTAGCCGACGATGAAAAACGCGATCAACGAAGAAAGAAGTCGCGATTGTTCGCGCACCGATTTTAATTTGCGCCAGGATTGAAGTAAATTGACGCGAACGAGCAGAAGCAGCGGTGACGGAATTTTATCAGCCTTTGCGGACACGCCGACAGTTTTAATCAGGCGGCGCGCGGCGCAAGGCGATTTTTTAGATGTAGCAGCCGAGGTGAGGAGGCTCATTATAAATGGGGGAGAAATCTCGTCACTTCGGCTCCTGCGAGTTCAAGAATCAGGCTTGAGTCAATTCACGTCCGTCGCAAACTATATCGATGTCACGTCACATTCTGGTCACAGGCGGCGCCGGATTTATCGGCTCGCACTTGGTGGAACGTCTTCTCGCCGAAGGCAAAGCCGTCGCGGTCATTGACGATTGTTCGACCGGCAGTTTGGAGAATCTTCAAAGCGTGCGAGCGCATCCGCAGTTGCAGATTTTCCAGGGCAAAGTTTCTGAATGTCGTGAGTTGCGAGAATTGGTGGAGCAGGCCGAGTCGGTTTATCACCTCGCCGCCGCCGTCGGGGTGGAGTTGGTTTTGAAATCGCGCGTCGAGACGATTAAAACGAACCTGCATGAAACCGAATCCATTCTCGAAGCGGCCGGCGAGTTTGGCGTTCCCTTCTTGCTCACCTCAACTTCCGAAGTTTATGGCAAGAGTGCGAAGCTTGCATTCTCAGAAGAAGACGACTTGTTGATTGGCCCGCCCCATTTGAGCCGGTGGAGTTATGCTTGCTCTAAGTTGATGGATGAATTTCTTGCCTTGGCGTATGCCGAGGAGAGAGAATTACCGGTCACCATCGCGCGCCTCTTCAACACTGTCGGCCCCCGTCAAACGGGACGATATGGAATGGTGTTGCCTCGCTTCATCGCCTCGGCCGTGAGTGGCCAGCCGTTGCGAGTTTACGGCGACGGAAATCAAACCCGTTGCTTTTGTTATGTGCAGGATACCGTCGAAGCTCTGGTTCGATTGCAGAATTGCAACGCGGCGCGAGG
>JBDSLX010000203.1:0-1501 GCA_039916145.1 Verrucomicrobiota bacterium
TTTCACACGATTCTGAGTTGCGCGCCGAAAATGTATGACGAACTTTGGACCGGCGGAAAGTGCATGTACAAACTTGAACCGGTTCTGGCCGACGGCGGCGAACTGATTATTTACGCGCCGCACATCACTGAAGTTTGCGTGTCGCACGGAAAATGCATTGAAGAAGTTGGCTATCATTGCTCCGAATATTTTTTAAATCAGTGGGACAAATTCAAACATCATCCCTGGGGCGTGCTGGCTCATTCCTGTCACGTGCATGGAATCGGCACTTTTGAAAACGGCGTGGAAAAACCTCGCGCTCGCGTCACGCTGGCGACTGGAATTTCGCCGGAGAAATGTAAAAAAATAAATCTCGGCTATCGCGATCCCGACAATATTTCCATCGAAGATTACGCTAATCGTGAAGACGAAGAAATTTTGCTCGTGCGCAAAGCCGGCGAAATGTTGTTCCACTTAAAAAATCCGCCAAAGTGGGCGGGAGGAAACTCATGAACCTTGCCGCCTTCCGAAAAGAATACACGCTCGCCGGTTTGCGCCGACGCGATCTCGCGGAAAATCCGATCACGCAATTTGAAGAATGGTTTCAGCAAGCGGTAAAGGCCGAGATTCCAGAACCGACTGCAATGTCACTCGCGACCGTCAACAAACTGGGACAACCATCGCTGCGCACTGTTTTGCTCAAAGCCGTCGATCAACGCGGATTTGTTTTTTGCACGAGTTGCATCAGTCGCAAGGGAAACGAACTCCAAGAAAATTCAAACGTCGCGCTGCTGTTTTTCTGGAAAGAACTCGAGCGGCAAGTCTGCATTACCGGTGTGGCGCGGAAAACTCCCGCCGAAGAATCCGAGGTCTATTTCAAAGTGCGGCCCGTTGGAAGCCAACTCGGAGCCTGGGCTTCACTGCAATCGTCTATTGTGGAAAACCGCGAAACGCTTGAAAACAGATTCAAAGAAGTGGAACAAAAATATTCGGGTCAGGAAGTTCCGCTGCCGCCTTATTGGGGAGGATACGTCGTCGCACCTGAAACAATTGAATTTTGGCAAGGCCGCGTGAATCGTTTGCACGACCGATTTCTTTACACCAAGCAGTCGGACGCTTCATGGAAGATTGCGCGGCTGTCGCCTTAAATAACACGGCGACGGCTGGACTTGATTTTCGCATCGAACCGATTTTGTTTCCGCTCCACTTTAATTTTCGCATTGAAAGCCCGAGACAAAAGCGCGGAAGTCAGCGTTGAAAGTTTTTCTCCGCTTCCAATAATCCGACCCGATTTCAAAATCAGCGCGTGGGAAAACACCGGCATGATTTCTTCGATGTGATGGGTGACGAGGATCAGCGTCGGTGAATCTTTGCGCGAGCCGAGCCGTTGCAAAAATTGCAAAAGATTTTCGCGCGCGACGGGATCGAGTCCCGCGCACGGTTCGTCGAGAATGAGCAGTCGCGGCTTGGCCATCAACGCGCGGCCAATCAAAACCCGTTGCCGTTCGCCTTGCGAAAGAAA
>JBDSLX010000204.1:0-9732 GCA_039916145.1 Verrucomicrobiota bacterium
GGATATTTTCCGCCCCACGCATTGTATGCCCAATCGACAATGGCGCGTTCGTATTTTCCATTTTCTTCGCGCACAAGGAAAATGGGTCCGTGATCGCGGCACCACGGCTCGTAGGCGGGAAAATGATGAAAGCGAACCCGGTCAAGCGGAGTTTTTTCTTTGCGCAATAATTCGCGAACGTCATTTTCCATTTCGGCATTCCAGACGTTAATGTTGACCTCTTCGACTTGAACCAGTTCACGAATCAATTTTGCGTAAACGGGCGGAACCGTTTCGTATTTATCAGGAAAACTGATTCCGTCGGGACGCGGCCAGGTGAACCACGTGGCGGCGTGGGTCTCCCACTCAGCAGGCATTCGGTAGCCCAAAGATTTCGGGGTGGAAAGTTGCGGATTGAGGGTTGAAGATTTTATGGCCACTTCTGATTGTTTCCTGAAATCTTCTGATTCAAGGAAGCTTTTCACCGCGCGCGGCGAGGAGAAGCCGATACCATTCGTCGCGAGTTAAATCCACTTCAGGGGCTTTGGTGGCTTCGAGAATTCGTTTGGGATCGGTTGAGCCGATGATGGGAACCATTTTGCTGGGGTGTTTCAATAACCAAGCCAGCGCAACAATGGAACGACTCACGCCACGCGCCTCAGCGATGGCCGAAACCGTATCCTGCAAAAGCGCGGAGATAGAATGGCGCGGCCCGATGGCAGGAGTGATTTCCGGCGAACCAAGAACGCCGCCGCCCAGTGGACTCCAGGCCAGCGGAGTCATTTTGTCGATCATACATTGGTCGAGGGTTCCGTCGCTGAAGCAATCGAGTTTCGCGAGGCTGATTTCAAGTTGATGAGAGATAAGCCGCATCGGACATGTTTTTTGCAGCGCGCTAATTTGCGATGGGCGAAAATTGCTCACGCCGAATTCGCGAACCTTGCCCGCGCGCATCAGATGGTTGAACGCTTCGGCAATTTCTTCCGGGTTCATCAAAAAATCAGGACGATGAAGCTGGAGCAAATCAATCGTCTCGATGTTCAATCGTTTCAGGGACGCTTCGCAGGACTGGATAATATGTTCCGCGGAAAAATCGTAGCGATGTGGAGAATCGGACCACGGCTCGCCTGCGACGCGAATTCCGCATTTCGTCGAGATCACAATATCATCGCGGATCGACGGATTCGCTTTCATCACCTGGCCAAAAAGAGTTTCGGCGTGACCGCGGCAATAAATGTCCGCGTGATCAAACATCGTGTAGCCCGCTTCCATCGCTGCTGCGACCGCGCGACGGCCAAGGTCTTCTTTTTCGGGCGTGACTTCGGCGGGATTCCACGTGCCCGCGATGCGCCAACAGCCATAAGCCAGCCGGCTCGTCTGTAATTGGCTTGTGCCGAGCGAAACTGTTTCCATACTTGGAAGAACTTAGAGCTAGAAAAAAAATTAGGGAAGCGGGAAAAGTTGAAATTAAGAAATGAAACCACGGATGGATACCGAGTAACAGGGATGAAAAAGCAAATTCTCCCAACGCAACGGGCAGAGCGCCGCTCTCCTCCCGCCAACGACAGCCGTGCGCTTCTTTTTCCAGATCTGTGTCCAGATATGCTCATTCGTGGTTTCTAAATGAATGTTTTTTTATCGAAACTCAGTTTGCGCAGCCGCTATTGGCTCGCGCTGATCGCCGGACTGATGCTCGCTGCCGCATTTCCAAAATTCAGCATTGCGGGATTTGCCTGGGTTGCTCCCGGCGTGATCTTGCTCTGCGGCATCGGAAAAACTGGCCGCCAACAATTCTGGATGGGATACGTCGCGGGATTGGCGCATTTTCTGACTTCACTGTACTGGCTCCTGTTTATCCCGTTTCCCGCAGGCGCGATAGCGGCATGGCTCGCGTTGAGCGGCTATCTGGCTTTTTACACGGCGATTTGGGTTTGGTTGTGTTGGAAAATCTTTACCAAACTAACTGCGCGATGCCTGGTAGATAATGGTGATCAAAACTTCAGCTTGGGAACAATATTCCTCCGCACGACGTGGAGGCAGCGAACGATCTGGTCGCTTTCCTGCGCCGTAATTTGGGTCGCGCTGGAAATGACCATGGCCCGCGTATTTGGAGGATTCCCTTGGAATTTCCTCGGCACCACTCAATACAAACTTGTTCCCCTGATTCAAATTGCATCTATTACCGGCGTTTACGGCATTTCGTTTTTGTTGGTCTGGTTTTCAATTTCCCTTTGCAGCGCGGGCATGTTGCTCGTGCAAAGGCCGCAACCCTCGCGCGCCTGGTCGGGCGAAATTATTTTACCGGCTTTGGCCACGGCAATTCTCTTCGCCGTAGGTTACAAACCACCGGATCACGAAGGTTCCGTCCCGAAACTCAAAGTCGCACTGGTACAGCCGAGCATTCCGCAAACTTTAATTTTCGACCCCAGTCAGAATGAAACTCGTTTTGAAAAAATTATTCAGCTTTCAGAAAATGCGCTGGCCGAAAATCCGGATGTCTTGATCTGGCCTGAGGCATCTGTGCCACCGCTGACCGAAGAAAATTTTCAGACGATCACCAACATGATTGTGAGCCATCACGTCTGGATGATTTTTGGCGCGGACGATTCGGAAACTAAGGAAACATCCGATGGGCAGCGGCGAACAAATTTTTACAACAGCAGTTTTCTGTTTTCGCCTGACGGGAAGATGGCCGCCACCTATCGCAAGCAACACCTCGTCGGTTTTGGAGAATACATTCCGCTCGAACGCTGGCTTCCCTTCATGAAATGGTTCACTCCCATCGAGGGTGGATTTACGCCGGGCGCTGGGCCGGTGCCCTTTCAAATTGAATCGCCGCGCGCCAAAACTTCCGTGCTGATTTGTTTTGAAGATGCGTTTCCGCACTACGCCCGCGAACACGTCGAGACGGACACCGATTTTCTTTTGAATCTCACTAATGACGGTTGGTTCGGCAAGAGCGCCGCGCAGTGGCAACAAGCAGTGGACGCGTTGTTTCGCGCGGTCGAAAATGGCTTGCCGCTCGTCCGTTGCACAAACAACGGCTTGACTTGCTGGATCGATAAACGAGGACGTCTGCGAAAGATTTTCCAGGGCGAATCGGGCGATGTCTATGGCCCCGGCTTTTTGCTGGCCGAGATTCCGTTGCTTTCGCCAGGGGAAAAGCGCACGCCCACGTTTTATCAGAAACACGGAGATTGGTTTGGCTGGAGCTGTGGCGCGGCGACCCTGGCGCTCGCCCTTTTGGTGCGGAGAAAATCTCCCATCGTCACATAGCGTTTGCTATTACTTTCCCCCGAGCAACGCCTTCGCATGTTGGCGCGCAACTTCGCTTTGCCCACCAAACATGCGAGCGATTTCCGTTATCCGTTCCGATCGCTCCAGCAACTCGATTTTCGAAATTGTCCTGCTGCCAACAATTTCTTTGCTGACGAGATAATGCGCCGACGCGCTTGCTGCTACCGCAGGTAAATGCGTGATGCAAATCACCTGGTGCTGCTCGGCAATCTGGCGCATTTTTTCGCCAACCACGCTTGCCGTTTGGCCGCCAACGTTTGCGTCAATCTCATCGAAAACCAAGAGAGGAATTTCATCCTGCAACGCGAGCGCGGTTTTCAGCGCCAACATTACGCGGGACATTTCTCCCGACGACGCAATCGCTCGCAAGGGTCGCGCTGGTTCGCCGACGTTTGGCGCAAATTGAAATTCAATCGTATCGAAACCGCTGCTCAACGGCGCCGTGAAACTACCTTCATTTTGAGAGCAAATAGAAATGTCGAAGTGGCATTGATGAAATCCAAGATCGTTGAGTTGAGCCACGACTGCTTTGGCCAATTTAGGAATCAACTTGCGCCGCGCGGCTGAAAGTTCGTGTCCAATGTTGTAAAGCTCCGTATCAAGTTTTTTTAATTCGGAATTTATCCGGCTTAACTCGGCATCGCGCTGTTCCAGATTTTTTAATTTTTTCTGCGCCTCTTCGCCGAACGCGATCACTTCTTCCATCGTCACACCGTATTTGCGCTTGAGCGATTGAAGGAGATTCAAACGCTCTCCGAGCGCCGCGAGGTGCTCAGGATTTATTTCCAATCGGTCCGCGTAATGTGAAAGATCACTTTGCACATCGCGCAAACCGGCGACCGCCTGCTCGTGCAGCGAAAGCAAACAACCCGCGCTCGGATCAACTCGCTGCAACTCCTGCATCGTGCGACCAAGCTTTCCTGCTTGTGCCATTAAAGAATTCTCATCCTCGCTCAATTGCAACAGCGCCGTCTGGCTTAACTCCACCAACTTCGCCGCATTGCTCGCGCGCCGATGTTCCTGTTGCAATTCGTTCTCTTCATCGACCTGCAATTGCGCTGAGAAAATTTCCTGAACTTGAAAGCGCAGGAGGTCGAGCTGCTGCGCATAAGTTTTTTCATCCACGATCAATTTGGATTTCTCAGCTTCGACTGCGGAGCGGCGTCGAACGATTTCAGAAAAATTTTCTCTGGTTTTCTCCAATTCACCAAACGCATCGAGGATTAAAAGTTGTTTGGCCGGATGAAGCAGCGATTGGTGATCGTGCGGTCCGTGCATATCGACGAGCCATTCGCCGAACAACGCGAGAATATTGAGCGTCGTGGGCGAGCCATTAATAAACTGCCGATTGGTTCCAATCGCGGAAAAAGTTCGCTTGAGCACGAGTTGATTTTCTTCGCATGGCTCCAAACCATTTTCTTCCAAAATTTTTTTGAGAGGCGCGCGATGTTGTTTCGTATCAAAAACTGCTTCAACCGAACAATTGTCATTGCCGCTGCGAATGAGGGCGCGATCGGCGCGTTCGCCAAGGACAAGATTCAGTGCGCCGATGATAATGGATTTGCCCGCGCCGGTTTCGCCGGTGATGGCGTTGAAACCCGGCTGAAGTTCCAGCGTGAGATCGGAAACCAAAGCCAGATTTTTGATGCGCAATGTCGTCAGCATTTATTTTCTTCGCGCCAATTTTGGCCGCTGTGCTACCGTTCGGCAAAAGATTTTTAAAAAATTCTGCAAAAGCAAAACATGTCGTTTTCATTCACCTTTCTCGGCTCCGGCACTTCACAAGGCGTTCCCATCATCGGCAAAGAATATCCACCGGAATTTTTGGCGAACCCTAAAAATCATCGCACGCGTCCTTCCATTTACGTCGCGACGGACAAAGTGAAATTCGTCGTCGATACCACGCCGGAATTTCGCATTCAAATTTTGCGCGAAAATATCCGCTGGCTCGACGCCGTTATCTTCACGCATTCACACGCCGACCACATCATGGGCCTCGACGATTGCCGCCGCTTTTGCGATGTGCTTGGCGGAAAAGCCCTGCCCATTTACGCGAACGCCGCGACGATGACCGATTTGAAACGGGTTTTCGCCTACGCCTTTCACGGCGGCCCGATTCCCAAAGGCTATTTCATTCCTGATCCCAGGATCATTTGCGGCCCGTTTGAACTGGGAGATTTGCGAGTCACGCCATTTCTTTTGCCGCATGGCACGACGCAGACCAATGGTTATCTATTTACCCAGGGTGGAAAAAAACGGCTCGCTTACATGAGCGATTGCAAAGAAATTCCCGTTGAAGCGATTGAGGAAATCCGCGGAGTCGAGGTCGCCGTGTTGGATGCGCTCCGACGTGATCCGCATCCGACACACATGTGTCTGGACGAGGCGCTCACGGCGGCGAGGCGAATCGGCGCGGGAAAAACTTTTTTCACGCATCTCACGCACGATTACGATCACGATGCGGCACAAGCGGAATTGCCGCCGACGGTGGAACTGGCTTATGACGGTTTGCGAATGGAATTAAGATCATTATGAAAAAACTGTTAATTGTATTTGGAATTTTCACGGGCGGAGTTTGTTTTTCACAAACCAAAGAAACAGGCGATGCCGTCGTGGTGGTTTACAATTCCCGCATGCCGGAATCCAAGGACGTCGCGCAACATTACGCCGGGCGTCGCAAAGTTCCAGCCAGTCAAATTGTAGGATTCGATTTGCCCGTCGGCGAAACGATGACGCGATCCGAATACCGGACACAGTTGGAAAAGCCGCTCTTGAAATTTCTCGAAGGAAAAAAGCTGTTCTCGTTCAAAGCCGATTTGTCCGCCAAGGAATCCGGCGTACGCTGGAAACTGAGCGACACAAAAATTCGTTATGCTGTTCTCTGCTATGGTGTCCCTTCGCGAATTTTGAGCGACGGAAGTTTGTTAGGACCCGATGCCGAAAAATTGAAAAAAGAACTGCGCCGGAACGAAGCGTCCGTTGATTCCGAACTGGCGTTGTTGCCGCTAAATGATCCCGACCGCCAGTTGGCCGGGCCATCGGGGAACCCAACTTACGGTGCGACGAACGCTGCTCTGCTCCACCCGACCAACGGAATTTTGATGGTGGCTCGATTAGACGGGCCCAGCGTTGCCATTGCCCGCAACTTGGTGGACAAAGCCATGCAAGCGGAAACCGACGGACTCTGGGGACGCGCATATTTTGACCGGCGCGGAGCGACCAACGAATATAAAATCGGCGACGACTGGATTCACCAGGCCGCTGAAGTCAGTTACAAATTCGGTTTTGAAACCATCGTCGATGAGAAGCCGGAAACTTTTCCCGCGGATTTTCCGATGAGCCAGATCGCATTCTATGCGGGTTGGTATGACGGGGATTTTTCCGGGCCATTTACAAAATCGAAAGTCGAGTGGATGCCAGGTGCGATTGCGTATCACATTCATTCCTACAGCGCGGCTAATCTCCGCAGCGCCAATAAGAACTGGGTTGGCCCGCTTCTGGCCAGCGGCGCCACGGCAACGATGGGGGCGGTGGATGAACCGTATTTAACCGGCACGCCGGATCTTGGAGTTTTTTTCGCGCGCCTGATGTTTTCAGGATTTAGTTTTGGTGAAGCGGCCTATGCGTCACAAGGCGTATTGTCCTGGCAAATCACAGTCGTTGGCGATCCGCTTTACCGTCCCTTCGCGCGCAAGCCGCAGGCGGTGCATGAAGATTTGCTCGCGCGAAAAAGCAAACTCATCGAATGGTCACATCTGCGCGTCGTCGATTTAAATATTGCGCAGGGTTATGCGATGGCCGAGGTGGTGAACTATCTCGAATCGCAACCGGTCACGAAGACCAGCGCAATTCTCACGGAGAAACTGGGCGATTTATATTTCGCACAAGGCAAACCGGCATCGGCGAATCAGGCTTACAAAGACGCATTGAAACTGGAAGTCACGCCGTTGGAAAAAGCACGTCTGGAAAAATTTGTGGCGAACACGGCGGAGGCTGCGGCGAAATCGAATGAGAAGAAATGAGAGTATTCATCAAACGCGAGTGTGTTCCCTGATTTTTGGCTTTCGGCTTTGTCTCATCGGTTCCGCTGCCTGTTTGTTCGGTGGAATGGAAGGCCGCACTTCCTCCTACCTCGATGTCTGGAGGCCCGCCGAGCTCAATTCACAAGCTCGTAACGCGCCAATGAAAACCTCGTCTATCTCGACGTGCTAAAAACTTAAAATGAATGCTCGTGAAGAAGAATTGACCGCCCGCACTTTACTTGCCCATCCCGAGCAAGTGGACATCTATCTCCATGAAAAGCGTTGGACTGAATTGGCCGCTTTGGTGCGTTACGCTCGACGCGATGTTCCGGTGCAACTCGCCCAGACCGACCCCGCGCTTTACCGCCAACTGCGCGAGCAAATCACTCGTTTCTTTTTGCGAGGCGGGGATGTGCTGTCGCTAAAAAAACTTGAGGCGCTGGCTCGTCAATGAGTAATTACAGAAATTGCTAAAAGTGAAACTCGAAGTCACGCCGTTGGAAAAAGCGCGTTTGGAAAAATTTGTGGCGAACACGGCAGCAGCTGCGGCGAAATCGAACGAGAAGAAATAACCTCCAGTGAAAATTGAAACGTGTTACGCATGTGAGGCAGTAGCTACCGGAGATGAACATGTTCCTCCAAAATGCATTTTTCCTAAAGATAACGAACATCGAAAGAACCTGATCAAAGTTCCAAGTTGCGACGAACACAATTCTAAGAAGAGCAAAAACGACGAGTATTTGAAGTTTGTTCTCACGGCTATTGGCGGCGCAAACGAAATGGCTGGCAATATTTTTACCGATAGTGTTATGCGGAGTTTTGAATACACCCCTCATTTGATCGAAAAATTCACACCGGACCTTTGTCTCGTTCAGGTAGATGGTCATGAAACGGGAGGGTTCATGCTGGATTATCTTCGATTTGAAGTCTCAATCGTATCGATTGTCCGGGGTTTATATTTCCATGAGACTCGAGAAAAACTAAACGCTAAGATTTCCGGGGCCGCTTGGACCCAAATGCTGACCACGAACTACTCGAAAGCACCATTCTTGGAAAGCATTCGCAGGGCGGAACAGGAATATTCTGCGAACTGTTCCGGAATGAATCCCAGAGTCTTTCAGTATCGTTTCGGCATATCAAAAACCGGAAAAATCTCCTTTTGTCGGCTGCGCTTTTATGAGGGACATCCAATCTACGCGACGTGGAAGAATTCTGTTTGATTTATCGATCGAAACTAAGCCCAAGTTCTGAAACTCTGCGCGGTCTGTACAGAGGTTTCAATCATTCCATTTATCCAAGCATCCGATCTCTCATCACGTTTCATCGCCGGCACTTTCGGATTAGGCCAATAACCAATCCTGTGGAGTGCTTGCTTAATTCTCAATCGCGCTGTGGCTTGGTCAAGATGTCCACGCACACATTCCTTAATTACTTGAGCAACCTCGTCTCCGATTTGTGAAATGATGTAGCTGTTCGTTTCCTCCGAACTCGAAAGCTCAGGGTATCCTAATCGTATCCAAGGATTAATTTTGTAAGCAGCCACGTGAACTTTAACTCCATCGAGAAGCGCGAATTGCTGGCATTTCATGAAGTGAGATTGTTCCTTTCTTGATTGCGCGGCAAGATTACGCACCCATTCCGTCTTCAAACGACCCTGCCGCAATCGGGAAACAAAGATTGTCGCGCACGAATTGAATTCCATTCGCGCTGGTCGCATCGAGGTCGCGATAGGCGCTTTCGGCTTCGACGACGAGTGGCGCGGTTGGCGTGCCCATCACCTGGCGATAGCGTTGCGGGTAGCCGCATTGAATCATCAACTCGGCGTAGCGCGTCATGTTCAAATCGCCGGAGGGAATATCGCAGAATTGCATGCCGCGTTTCTGCCAGTTCGGTTCCATCATGCGAACCGGAACGCCTTTGCGGATGGTAAAATTTTTCACATGGCAGGCGTAAATGCGCGACGCGACTTTCGTAAAGCGCGTTTCAAAATCTTCGCCTTCCCAGCAGTGCGACGGGTCGGCATTGACGCCGAGACATTTGTCGCCGTCGCAAATATCCACGAGCATGTTGAAATCATCCGCCGTCATCGCCGCCGTGCCGCCGTGGATTTCGTGCGCGAGAATGATGCCGAGCTTGTTGGCGCGGGCGCGCAGTTTCTCAGTTTTTTTCACGAAACGTTCTTTGCCTTTCTCGATCAAATCGTAATCGCCGCCTTTCCAGAATCCCCACGGATAACCGGTGGCGACTTCCCAGCCAAACGCGACACCCCAGAACATCGGCATGATTTTTATGCCGAGATTCGCGGAAAGATTCATCAGCCGCGCCAGATAATCTTCCGTCCACGCTTCGATGGCGGTGGAAGATTTTTTCGCGACATCGGGCGGAAGAAACGGGCGAATCGTCGGGCTGTTCGTCCACGCCGTCGTGTGAACCC
>JBDSLX010000205.1:0-2858 GCA_039916145.1 Verrucomicrobiota bacterium
TCGGTTTTCGCAACGACGAGACAACCGCTCGTATCTTTATCCAGACGATGCACGATTCCGGGTCGCGCGACACCGCCGATGCCACTGAGTTTTCCCGCGCAATGATGCAACAGCGCATTCACCAAAGTGTGCTCCTCATTTCCCGCCGCCGGATGCACGACGAGTCCAGCGGGTTTGTTGAGCACGAGCAAATCAGCATCTTCAAATAAAATATCGAGTGGAATTTTTTCCGGTTGCGCTTCGGCAGGTTTGGCTTCCGGCCAATGAATGGAAATTTTTTCACCGGCGCGCGGATGATGCGTCGCTTTCACCGGCTTGCCATTGACGAGAATATTTCCTTCCTCCAGCAAACGCTGGATCGTTCCCCGGGAAACCGCCGGCAATTGGGAGCGCAAGAAAGTATCGAAGCGTTCGTGCGGATGAGAATGTTCGACCGGGATAATATCAGTTCGGCCAGCCATGAAACTAAGTTCTTGCCTCGCCGGACGCGGACGCGCTCGTTTCATTCCTCCACGACAAAATAAAGAGCAGTCCGACCCCAATGCAAATTGCGCTATCCGCAATGTTGAAGGCCGGAAAACCCATTTCATCGCCGCTGCGTCGCTCAAGATAAAATCGCAAAAAATCAATGACGTGTTGTCGCGCCGGATGCAGTCGATCATATAAATTCCCAATGATCCCCCCAAAAATCAGGCCGAGGGATATCTGGCCCAAAACAGTTTTGGTATCGAAATGATGCCGCCATAAAAATAAACCGAGAAGCGCGAGCAGCGACACAATGGCGAGAACCGCATTCTTATCGTGAAACAAACTCCAGGCCGCGCCGGTGTTGACCCAATGCACGAATTTGAAAAAGCCGGGAATAATTACGCGCTCCTGAGTGTGATCAAGAAATTGTAACACCACGGTTTTGGTGATTTGATCGAAGGCAAAAATCAACGCCGCGAGCAGCGCCATTCGACGATTGGGTGTCAGTGTCATCGCTTGTAAATCACCCGCGTTCCTACAATTAAGTCGTGCAGCCCGCGTTTGTCTTCGCGAAACGCCACCATTAAATAGCCGATGTAACAGGTGAGATCGCTCACCAACCGACCGAGAAATCGGAGGAACGCAAATTTATAACCGAGTGGAGAACCATCGGCTCGCACAATTTTTGCGCCAATAATCATCTTCCCGAGCGTCGCACCGAAACGACCGTTCAACGATATTTCATAAACAAATCGCAAGAGCAGTGAGAGCGCCGATTGCCGGGCGAACATCACCAGGATCGGCATCCAATCATCCATTCTAAATGTGCCTCCGGTCAAAACAGGTGAAACAGGAGTTGACCATCCGAACGTTTTCACAAACGCCGTCCACAACAACCAATAAACAAAATAGATCACCACACTATCGATGATGAACGCACCCAGACGCGGCCAGAATCCAACCGGCTCAAATTCGCCATCGATGCCGGTGGCAGACGCTTTCAACACGGAAATTTCCGTTTGCAACTCCTGGTATTGCGACGCCGCAAGCCAGGTTCCCAAATCGCTGCGCCAGATTTGCGTCTGGCGTCCGATGCGCCCGTCGCGAATCCAGCCTTTGATTTCGTCGAGCGTGACCGGGCCGTACTCGCGACCGTCGCCGCCAATAATTTTGTAGTTTGTTACCATCAGAATGCGGGCTGGATTTAATCGGGAACTGCGGAAAAGACAATTTAATTTCAAGTGCGCTGCCCTCATGGCGAGTCACTGACATTGTGCTGCCAGCGTCTCGCTGGCAGACGGAACTGTCGGCGAGATTCCAACAGCACGCTGGCGATTCGAGACGCACAACCCATTTCGTTTCTTGTTCAGAGGAAAAATGCGAATATACTCTTCTACAAATCGTCTTAACTTCCTGCGCCAAATTTCAAGGCAGGATTTCAAGTCACTTTATGTTTTGTTTGACATTAATTTACATCGTGCGAAAAAAAATCTTCGCCGTTTTTTCTTTTGTATTAACGACGTTGCTCGCGCTCAACGCCACCGCCGCCGCCGAACTGGATTTAAGTAAATTGCCGCCTGCCGCCACGAGGAAAATTGATTTCGTCAAAGAGGTTCAACCGATTCTCAAGGAAAATTGTTTCAGTTGTCACGGCCCCAAAAAACAAGAAGCAGAATTGCGTTGGGATGCGAAAGAAATCGCGCTCAAGGGCGGCGAACATGGCGCGGTGATCGTTCCCGGCAAAAGCGCGGAGAGTAAAATGATCCAACTGGTCGCGGGACTTGATCCTGAAAATGTCATGCCGAAAAAAGGCGAGCGGCTCACGGCGGAACAAATCGGCGTGCTGCGCGCGTGGATTGATCAAGGCGCAGACTGGCCCGACAGCGCCTCGGTGAAAATCGCCGACAACCGCGATCATTGGGCATTCAAAGCGCCAACGCGCCCAGCGATTCCGCCCGTGAAAAATAAAAAGTGGGTGCGCAATGCCATCGATAATTTTGTTTTGGCGCGATTGGAGAAAGAAAAATTCTCCACCTCACCGGAAGCGGATCGCGTCACTTTGATACGACGTCTCAGTCTCGATTTAACCGGCCTTCCTCCGAGCATCAAAGAGGTGGATGAATTTGTTTCCGACAAAAGTCCCGACGCCTACAAAAAAGTTCTGGAACGATTGCTCGCCTCGCCGCATTACGGCGAACGCTGGGGTCGTCACTGGCTCGATGTGGCGCGCTACGCTGACTCCAATGGATTTGAAAAAGATCTTCCGCGCACGGTTTGGCCGTATCGAGATTGGGTGATCAATTCGTTCAATAAAGATAAACCGTTCGATCAATTTGCCATCGAACAACTCGCGGGAGATTTGTTGCCCAACGCCACGACGGAACAAAAAG
>JBDSLX010000206.1:0-4899 GCA_039916145.1 Verrucomicrobiota bacterium
CCGAGACGTTTGATGGCGTCGGCGAAATCAAGATAAACGCCGAGTCCGCCCGGGCCGACGCCACGACCTTCGTCGCAGGCTTCCTTGGCGGCACGGGAAGAAATGTCGCGTGGCGCAAGATTGCCGTAGCTCGGATATTTTCTTTCGAGAATATAATCGCGGTCAGCTTCAGGAATTTCGCTTGGAACTTTTCCGCAATCTTCTTTTCGTTTTGGCGCCCAGACGCGTCCGTCGTTACGAAGCGATTCTGACATCAGAGTTAATTTCGACTGATGATCGCCGGAGACGGGAATGCAGGTTGGATGAATTTGCGTGTAGCAAGGATTCGCCAGCGCCGCGCCTTTTTTGTAAGCGCGCCAAATCGCGGTCGTGTTGCAAAGCTTTGCGTTGGTCGAAAGATAAAAAACATTTCCATAACCGCCGGTGCCAAGAACAACCGCATCGGCGGCGTGTGCGGAAATTTCCCCCGTCACGAGATCGCGAACGATAATTCCCTTCGCGTGACCATCGATCACGACGAGTTCCAACATTTCGGTGCGCGGAAACATTTTAACTTTGCCCAAACCGATTTGGCGTTCGAGGGCTTGATACGCGCCGAGCAAAAGTTGCTGGCCGGTTTGGCCGCGAGCGTAAAAAGTTCGCGAAACTTGCGCGCCGCCGAAGGAGCGATTCGCGAGAAGACCGCCGTATTCGCGGGCAAACGGAACGCCTTGCGCGACGCATTGGTCGATAATTTTTACGCTGGTTTGCGCGAGACGATAAACATTCGCTTCACGCGCGCGAAAATCACCACCTTTAATTGTGTCGTAAAACAAACGGTAAACACTGTCGCCGTCGTTTTGATAGTTTTTCGCGGCGTTAATTCCACCTTGCGCCGCAATGCTGTGCGCGCGACGGGGGCTGTCTTGGAAGCAAAAACATTTTACATTGTAACCGAGTTCAGCCATCGACGCCGCAGCCGATGCGCCCGCGAGTCCCGATCCGACGACAATCACGTCGAACTTTCGTTTGTTCGCCGGGTTGACCAGCTTGATGTCGAATTTGTATTTTTCCCACTTGTCCGTGATGTGGCCGGGAGGAATTTTGGAATCGAGTTTCATTTTTTCAAAACCTCCTTTCCGTAGCCAAGCAGAATGGCAATCGGAATTGAGATGTAACCGACGAAAATAAAAATCGAAATCGCGGTGGCAAAACCATTCAGCGCGTTCGCGTAGGATTTTTTCTTCCAGCCGAGCGATTGAAACATCGCGCTCACGCCGTGACTCAAATGCAGCGAGAGCAGCGTCATCGCGATAATGTAAAAACCAGAAACAATCGGTTGGCGAAAACCGAGAATCATCATGGTGAAAACATCGTGGCGACCTTTGGCGTCCTCCAATAATCGGAAATCTGCATTGGTGAAATTGATCCCCGGAAGTTGCACGGTGAAATGCAGCAGATGATAAATGATGAAAAAGAAAATAATCAAACCGCTCATCAACATCGTGCGCGAAGCGTAACTCGCTGAAGTCGGATTGTAATTTTCGTAAGCGATTGGACGCGCCGCTTTGTTTTCCGCAGAAAGTTTTATCGCCGCCCAGATGTGCAGGAACACCATCACCAGCAGGCTGATTCGCGCCACCCAAAGCATTTCCCCCATACTTTGCAAAAAGGAGCCGTAACGATTGATCGCTTCGGGTCCGAGAAAAACTTGCAGGTTGCCGATCAAGTGCGCGATGACGAATCCGAACAGCCCGAAACCGGTCAGCGCCATGATATATTTTTTGCCGAGCGAAGAATCAAAAATTCGTGTAACGATGTTCATTGGTGAGACCGCAGCCGCAGTCGCGTGAGCGAAACTAATAATTACGAAGGTGAACGTCAATGCGCTCTAATGCGGTATAAGGCGGGCTGGAGAATTGGTTATCTGAGCTAATTGCGCGTCGCTAACTAACATAGCTAAAATTTAGCTAAATTTTACTTGCCGCATGGCCGATAATAATTTAAGTATATCTCACGCCAATATGAGCAAACGAACAATGACATTGAATTTGAGCCCGGCTGAGATGGATGCAATCGAAGAACTTTGTGAGAAGAGGCAACTTACCAAGACGGCTCTTCTTCGGCAATGCCTCCGGCTCTATCAGGTTATCGAAGCTCGTATTGATGCAGGCGAGAAGATTTTCTTTGAGGACAAGAAAAAGGCGAAGTCCGAGTTAATGCTGCTCTAATGCGACCAAGTTTACCAATTGAGGTTTTTGCGGTTGGGGAGCGTAAGCTTGTCGCAGGGACGTTGTTCTTTGGAATCGCTGAACAAAATCTTGAGCACTATGAACAAAAATGGCTGCCGGAATTGTTGAAGAGGAGGCGTGAAGCGTCGAAGCTTCGTAAAGCGGGTCACGAAATAGCGGTCGTGGAAGACGCCCATTGGGATTGGGCAAAGAAAATGTTGCGCGAGCATCGTGCGCCCTTGGGGTTTCGTTCATGTGCGCTGGAAGTTGCAGAAGAAACCGAGGGTTTGATGCAAGTCGAATTGGCAACGCATCGCAGTCGTGCGAACAAGAATTTGAATTTGGCTTATGTCGATTACATTAGCATTGCTCCGTGGAATCGTCCGTGGCCGGGAGAGCCACAGCATTTCAAAGGCATCGGATCGATTCTGTTGCGCGAGGCAATTCGCGCAAGCATGGACGAGGGATTTCGCGGACGCATTGGTTTACATGCTCTGCCAGGCGCAGTGACGTGGTATCACGACAAGTTGAAAATGAAAGCGTTTGGCGCAGACCCGGATTATCAAGGGCTGCATTACTTTGAGTTCACGGAAGAACAATCCAAACGCTTCATTGACGAAAAATAACTGCAAAATTTTTGGAAAAGAAAAAACAAAACGTCCCGGCGTATCCGGGGAAAGAAAAGTTATGACGACTGGAAAACCACCAACCAGAGATTGGATGATGAAAGCGGTGGAATTAGAAGCGGATTGCGACATCTCTTCCGGCCCAGTGTTGCCGGTAGTGGAAGTTACATGTCCCGCTTCTGCCGCTCTCGTTGAAGTTAAGCGCGAAAAAGTTCACGAAGCTTTTTCGATTCTCATGCGCCAGTTACGGCTGGAGCAAAATTTGACTGTGGAAGAATTGGCTCATCGAATTGAGGTCGAGCCAGAACAGTTACAACGCATCGAAAGGCACGTTGGATTTAAACCGCCGCCACGCACTTTGCATCGACTCGCTGAATGGCATCGTCTGCCTGTGAATGCAGTTATCCAGATGGCGGGAGGCGTCAAGAAGATGAACCGCACCCTGGAGGAATCAGCGATGAGTTTTGCGGCGAAATCGGAATCCTTTGAACGATTAAATTCCGATGAAAAGCGACTTTTAAACCAGTTCGTCCAGTGCCTGCGAGAAAAAGAGGGATGAGCTTGGGAAACTATGGATAAGCATACCTACGATGACATCGATAAACGGGTTCGCCGCCTCATCAAAGAAATGGGAGTGCGGCAGCCTCCGCTGGATATGGCTGATGTGATGGCGCATCTGGAAATCGATCAGACTTTTTATGATCTCAATGATCCGACCTTCTTCGATGGGTTGTTTCACAAAATGAAGCTCGGCGCTTTCAAGGTAAAGGGCGTACTTAAGAAAGTGGGTATGCAAGGATTATGGTTGCCACAGGAAGACAAAATAGTCATGGATGCCGCGCTACCAAAACCAAAGCATAAATGGGTTACAGCACATGAAATTGGACATCGATTGATTCCGACCCACAGACATTTTCTTTTTGGCGATACGGCAGAAACGCTGGATCCTGAATATCAGGAGATGCTTGAGCAGGAAGCCAATTACTGCGCATCTGCGCTGACCTTCATGGGAAAGCGATTTACTGAGGACGCGCTTGATACGATTCCTTGCTGGGACAATGTTCACGCTTTACAGACTCGATACAAAACTAGTGCGACCTCAACGTTGCGAAGATATGTCGAATATTCGCACAATCGTCCGATGCTTGGCATCGTAAGCATTCCGCCGTGGCAAAATAGCGAGAACAACAAAAGTCGCTGTCGTTACTTTGTTCCATCGGCGCAATTTAAAGTGCGATTCAGCAATATCTCGCCTGACCAAATTCTCCCACTCATTGAAAGCTGTGTTCACCAAGCCAAAGGCGGTCCGGTTGGGATAGGCGAATTTGTGATAGGTGATGTGTGGGGAAAAACCCATGAATTTTTGGGAGAAAGCTTCTTCAACCAACACGACCTGTTGACATTCGTTTTCGCCAAGAAGTCGAATTGGACAATTGTGTAGCTAGGCATTTAATTCCGGACTAAACGCCACCACGCTCAACGGTGGCAAAGTAATTTCTGCAGAAAATTCCTGGTTGTGCCATTTGTGTTCTTGCGCGGTGACGCCGCCGAGATTTCCTTGATTGCTCCCGCCGTAAATTTCGGCGTCGGTATTCACGACTTCTTTCCAGAAACCCGCTTTCGGCAAACCGATGCGATAATTTGTTCGCAAAACTGGAGTGAGATTTAGGATGACTGCTACTTGCCGCGAGCAATCGCCATTCTGACGCACGAACGAAAGTACGCTGCTCTCTGCGTCGCCGCTGTCGATCCAATAAAATCCCGCGACATCGTAGTCGCCGTCCCAAAGCGCGGGTTCGCTTCGATAAAATTTATTTAAATCTTCGACCAAACGTTGTGTGCCGCGATGAAACGGGCCTTGGTCGAGCAACCACCAATCGAGGGATTTATTTTCGTTCCACTCGGTGCCCTGGCCGAATTCGCTGCCCATCATCAAAAGTTGTTTGCCGGGAAAAAGCCATTGATAGGCGAGCAGCGCGCGGAGGTTCGCGAATTTTTGCCAGTCGTCGCCGGGCATTTTGCCAATTAGCGAACCTTTGCCGTGAACAATTTCGTCGTGCGAA
>JBDSLX010000207.1:0-2777 GCA_039916145.1 Verrucomicrobiota bacterium
AACTCGGCAAACTCCAGTTTCTCCAGGCGAGTCATCAGCAGGACATGGATGGCTGGCCGAATTATTGGCCCGGTCTTCCGCCGATGTGGTATGCGACTCATTGCGTCGGCCCGATGCTCGCGTTGAACAACGATGTTGCGGAATACGTTTCCTGTTTTGGCTCCGGCACGATTCGCAAAGAACTCGTTAAAAAATATAATTCCCCTTTCGCCGTCGAAACAGCGCACGTCAAATTTAAAAATTCCGATGTCAGCGCGCGCATCATTCGTTCACTGTTCGATGTCGCGCGGCAATATCGCGAGAGCATCGACGTTTACGGCTCGAAAAAATCTTTCGAATGGACGCTCGTCGAACATGAAGAACACGTTTTGCACACCGCGAAATTGCCGGAAAATAAAATTCCGAAGAAAATTAAAGTGCCTGATTACGCGAAGCGTTTGCCGAAAGGCATTCAGCCATTCACGACGAAAGGCGTTTACGATCTCGGCAAAAAAACGCATTTAAGTTTCACGCAAGGCGCGGGTCACGGCGGCTCGCATCCGCATTTGGTCCACGAATTTTTGACCGCGCTAATTAAAAACCGCAACCCAATGCCAAACGCCAAACAATCCGCAAACTGGACCTGCGTTGGTTTGTGCGCCCACGAATCCGCATTGAAAGGCGGCGCGATTGTTAACCTGCCCGCGTTCACAACTTAACTTCCCAACAAACCCAAAATAAAAAATTATGACAAAAGTTGATAACACACCGATTACTCCAAATGCCTACCGGCTTTTGTGGGCTGGCTTCATGGCGATTCTTGCGGCCGGCGTTGGCTTCGCGCTGCGCGGCGGCATCTTTGACAATTGGGGCGCAGAATTCGGTTTCACCGGCGCGCAACTCGGCGCAATCGGCGGGGCCGGTTTCAATGGATTTTGTTTCGGCATCATCATCGGTGGCGTGATCGTGGACAAAATCGGCTACGGCAAACTCGTCGTTGCCGCATTCCTTTTGCACATCCTTTCAGCGTTCGTCACGTTTGCCGCGACACCCTCCAACGCTTACAACATGCTTTACGCGGGAATGTTTATTTTTGCTCTGGCAAACGGAACTTTGGAAGCCGTGGCGAATCCACTCGTCGCAACTGTATTCCCCAATAATCGCACGCACTTTCTCAACATCCTTCACGCAAGCTGGCCGGCGGGATTGGTGCTCGGCTCCGTCGCTGGATGGGTTCTGGACGACAAAATGCATGTGCCCTGGAAAATCCAACTCGCGCTTTATCTCGTCCCAACAATTGCTTACGGCGTGATGTTCATGGGCCAAAAGTTTCCGAAGTCCGAAGCGTCTGAAAAAGGAATGAGCGTTGGCGAAATGTTCAAGGATGTGGGAATTCTTGGCGCGCTCGTCGCCTGCGCGTTGGTCGCATTGTTCTGCGGCGCATTTTTTCAACTGTTCGGCATCGCGCCAGAAACGGCCAAAACAATCGGATACGTCGTTGGCGGCGTGTTGGTCATAACGGTCGGCATCATCACCAAATTTTCGATGGGCTCGATTTTGTTGTTCGTGCTGTTTGTGACTCACATGCTGATCGGCGCAGTGGAACTCGGAACCGATGGTTGGATTCAAAATATCACCGGCAATTTGTTTAGCTCGGAACAAGGGAAATATTTGTTCATGTGGACTTCGGCGATCATGTTTGGTCTCCGCTTCTGCGCAAACTTCATTGAGAAAAGTCTGAAAATTTCGCCCATCGGTTTGCTGCTGATTTGCTCCATTCTCGCTTGCGTCGGATTGAACCTGGCCAGCGGCATGACTTCATTTGGGTTGGCGTTAATTGCTCTCGGAATTTACGCGGTCGGAAAAACATTCTTCTGGCCGACCATGCTCGCAGTGGCTTCGGATCGTTTTCCACGAACCGGCGCAATTGCAATTAGCATCATGGGCGGCATCGGAATGTTGTCCGCAGGAATGATCGGCGGCCCGGGACTTGGTTACGCCAAAGATCGTTTTGCTGGCGAAGAATTAAAGAAGTCTAGCCCTGAAGCGTTTGCGGAATACAAAGCAGAAAAGCCCAGCCAATTTTTGAACCTGGAGTTCACTTCAGCCTATGGCTTGGATGGCAAAAAACTCGCAGCGGCGAAAGAGGCCGGAGCCAATGGCAACGAAATGCAAAAGGCCGTCGTCGTAGCCGATCAAAAAGGCGACCGTCATACACTTAAAGCGGACGCATTTATACCGCTGACTATGGCGGCGATTTATCTTTTGATCCTGCTCTATTTTAAATCCATTGGGGGATATAAACCCGTGCATCTCGCTGGAACAAAAGCGGCATCAACCGGCGGCGACGCGGAAACGATCGCGGCCTAAATCCAACTTAAAAAAATAAAAGGCGGCTTTCGGGCCGCCTTTTTTATTCCTGAGTTTGTGAGTCCTAAATTGTTAAACAACTTGCGCCTCGCCTTTTCCCTTCACAACTTCACCAATCAGCCACGCTCGTTGCTTTTGCGCGCGGATGAATTTCAAAACTGAATCTGCTTTCGCCGCATCGACGATAATTGTCATGCCGATTCCCATGTTGAAGACTTGATACAATTCTTCATCTGGCACACCGCCTTTTGATCCGATGATTTTAAAAATCGGCAGCATTTCCCATGAGCCTTTTCGGATCAACACATCGCAGGTTTTGGGAAGCACACGCGGAATATTGTCCACGAAACCGCCGCCGGTGATGTGCGCGAGACCTTTGATCGTGCCGCCAGCATCTTGCTGGCGGTTCTGCCGGCCGGAAGCCAGGA
>JBDSLX010000208.1:0-2490 GCA_039916145.1 Verrucomicrobiota bacterium
GCAAAAATCGCCGCGTTCAAAGAAGCAGGAATTGGCATTGCCGTTACTCCGAGCGAAATGGCGGATACGCTTTTGAAGATGATGTAAGGTTCTTCTCATGGTCGGCAATTCCATCCTTATTCTCGAAGATGATGACAAACGGATTGCGGATTTTAGGAGTGCTATTACTGATCTTGGAAATGATTTTCAGGTGAAAATTTGGAGCGATGCACCGACGATGATTTCAGAACTCCCAAATTGTATTGAGAATGCGTGTCTGTTTTCTCTCGACCACGATTTGAATCCAAAACCGGGAATATTTACAGACCCAGGAACCGGGTTAGATGTCGCTATGTTCCTCTGCAAGCGTCAGCCAATTTGCTCTGTTATACTACACAGTTCCAATTACGAACGTGTTTGGTCGATGCATAACGAGTTTAGATTCGCAAAGTGGGAGACCGAAAGAGTTGGTCCTATCGGAGAAAACTGGATTAACGATTCGTGGTTGCCGGTTGTGAAAAGATTATTGAAAATCTCATCATAATTTCTAAATCGGTAACCGCTGGTAAATCCAAACCAATCCGCGACTGCCGTATTCCGCAACGAAAATTACCAGAGCCATTACAACGAGCGGCGCGAAATCAATTTTCCCGAAGCGCAACGGAATCCACGAAATGAGTTTCAAAATTTGGCGCGCCGAGCTGTCGATGAATGTCCAAAACGGCCACGCGCCGAAGTAAATGTAGCTGTTGAGCAAATGGAGCAGCAGGATTCCGATGACTAAATATTTCCACGCGAGATAAACGCCCAGCCCAACCACCGCACCTTGCTTGATCAAATAAACGAAAGATTGTGTCCCAGGCAGAATTCCGAGCGCGACGAGCGGCTTGTTCAGCAAACACCAAAGCATGAGCATTGCGAGCCACGGCAAAAGTGATTTCACAATTGTGGGAAGCGAATCGAGTTTCCCCAATTGCGCGCGAACGAGGACTTGGACCGGATCGGCTGGCGAATTTTTGCCGTCCAAGATCGAAAGCAACAATAGGAAGAGATGGAGAATTCCGAGCGTCACGGCGAAGCTGAAAAATGAGAAGAGAAAGATACGCCAAAAGAAAACACTGCGGAACGGGAGCGCGATCACGCCCAATGAAATGGTTGGTGTCCAATCCAAGGCGGAACCAAGCAATCGATAAAGCAATGGTCGCACGGCCAAAAGAGCCAGCAGAGCCAGTAAGTACCAAATGCGCGGACGAGGCGGGCCGGCTTTTCTGAGCGTGCCCAGCAAAGAAATTTTTGGGCCGGAAAACTCATGTCCTTTGTCACGCCACTTTAGCCAGAGTAGCAGCCCGGCGATATTCAAGATGGCGTCAATGACAGACATTTGTGCCGATGCTAGGAAAAATCCGAACGGCGGCAACATCCAAAGATTGAAACTTAATGCCCCGCCATGTTTGATTCACTTTAATGATTGGAGTCGGAATCAATGCACTCGGAATCGTAGTCGGCGGAATCGTTGGATTGACGAGGAAAAAACCGGTGACGGCGGCCAACGAATCTTTTTTCAAAGTCGCAATGGGCGCGGCGACCGTTTTTCTCGGACTACAACTCACCTGGCAAAATCTAAATGGCAGCGTCGGTATCTTCTTTAAACAGCTCCTGATCGTTTTGATTTCGATGAGCCTCGGCAAATTGATCGGGAAACTGCTGCATCTGCAAAAGTTTTCCAACTCGATTGGTAAATATGCGACCTCGAAAATGTCCGGCGCAAATCCAGCGCACGGAAATTTCAGCGACGGTTTGGTTGTGTGCGCCTTGTTGTCCTGCGCCAATCCACTGGCGTTTTTCGCCTCGGTTCAGGAAGGCTTGAACGGATTCGCGCCCGCATTCGTTGTCAAAGCCGTGATGGACGGACTTGCGGCGATGGCGTTCGTCTCCGTATTCGGTTGGGGCGTGATGCTGGCCGCAATTCCAGTGGTCGCCTTTCAAGGAACTATTTTTTTGCTCGCCAGATCGCTTGAGCCGATGTTGGAGAGCCACGGCTTGGTTGATTCGATTCTTGCGACGAACGGCCTGCTAATCTTTTGTGTGTCGTTGATTATCTTGAACCTGAAGAAAGTCGAGTTGACCGATTACCTGCCGAGTCTCGCTATTGCGCCGTTGATTACGTGGTTTTGGAAATGACAGGAGCGCGGGCGTCTCACCTGCGAGTTGCCGGCATGGGATGATGCTTCACGCAGGCGAGACGCCCGCGCTCCGAATCTCCTTGAAAGGTTTTCGACGCTCGAACGATAATCAGAGCAACAATTTTAAAATCATGAAACAAGTGCGTATCGGAATCGTCGGCATGGGCAACATGGGCAAGTATCATGCGAATTATTTGCTCGGCAATAAAATCAATCGCTGCGTTTTGACCGCTGTCAGCGACGCCTTCACTGCCAATCTTGAAAGTTACAAACATCTCAAAACTTTTGACGACGCCGGAAAAATGATTCGTTCCGGCGAAATCGACGC
>JBDSLX010000209.1:0-8795 GCA_039916145.1 Verrucomicrobiota bacterium
AAGATTAGGATTACGAGCAAGATTAAGAACAGAAATTATTCCTCGTCATCCTGGACGTTCGCCATGCGTTTGGCCGGACACCCGGCGCGCAGCCAGCCGTTCACAAATGGATCGAGATTGCCGTCCATCACGGCTTGCACGTTGCTGGTTTCGACGCCGGTGCGCAAATCTTTGACCATGCGATACGGCTGGAAAACGTAACTGCGAATCTGGTTTCCCCACGAAACGCTGCCTTTGTCGCCGTAAAATTTTTCCATGTCCGCTTTCGCGGCATCGACGCGCTGGGCGAAAATCCGCGAGAGCAAAAGAGTCATGGCCGTGGCGCGATTCTGGTGTTGCGAGCGCTGGGCTTGCGACGCAACGACGAGGCCGGTGGGAATGTGCGTGATGCGAACGGCGGTTTCAACTTTGTTGACGTTTTGTCCGCCTTTGCCGCCCGAACGAAAAGTATCTACACGAAATTCGTTCGGTGGAATTTGAATATCCGAAGAGGCTTCTTCGATTTCCGCAATGGCATCGACGCTCGCAAAACTGGTGTGGCGACGTTTGTTGGAATCGAATGGAGAGATGCGGACGAGCCGATGCACGCCGCGTTCAGCTTTGCAAAAACCGTAGGCATTTTCGCCTTTGACCAGGAGCGTAACGCTTTTGATCCCGGCGGTTTCGCCTTCGAGCGCGTCGGTGACTTCGACTTCCCAGCCGCGCGATTCGCACCAGCGTTGATACATCCGCAACAACATGCTCGCCCAATCGCAGGACTCAGTTCCACCTGCGCCGGCATTGATGCTGAGGATGCAATTATTTTTGTCGTGCGGGCCGTTGAGGAAAACTTTTAGTTCGCTGGCTTCAAGCTCACGAGAGAAATTAGCCAGATCCCGTTCGAGTTCTTTCTGGATTTTTAATTGCGACGCTTCCGGTTCGGCTTCGCCTAATTCGACCATGACCTTGAAATCGTCGAGTTGCTTTTCCGCTTTGAGCAACGGCTCGATCTTTTTGCGAAGCGAATTGGCTTCGTCGATGGTTTTCTGGGATTGTTCGCGATTATTCCAGAAACTGTCCTGCGCCATTACGGAATCGAGTTCCGCGAGGCGTTTTTGTGTGTTGGGGACGTCAAAGAAACCTCCGCAAGTGGGCGAGCTTTTCCGAGGCGACGATCAACTGATCTAAAATAGTTTCGAACATGCGCGGAATATACAAGACGAAGAACTCGGAATCCAGAGAAAGCACCTGCTTCAACGCGCGCAAATTGTGCGACAATTGGATTGCTAATAAAGGCAGTTTTTTTTTCACTCATAAGCATCTCATGACAAAACCGGTTCCAGAATGGCGCTTTGTATCCTTCGACGAAGCGGAGGTCGAAGTCCTGCCCGGTAAAACCCATTACTGGTTTTGCAAGCCCGGCATGGTCAAGGATACCAATCTCATGTTCGTTCGCGCACAACTTCCTCCGGGCGAAGCGCACAAATTTCATTTTCATCCCAGGATGGAGGAAATTCTTTACGTGCTTTCCGGCACAGCCGAGCAATGGGTCGAGCGCGAAAAAAAGACAATGCGCGCCGGAGACTCGCTTTATCTTCCCGCCGGAATTATTCATGGCACTTACAACATCGGTCCCGACACGCTCGATTTCCTCGCCATCCTTTCACCGGCAAAAAGCGAAGGGCCGGTCACCGTCGAAGTCAGCGATCAAGACCCTTGGAAAACGTTGCGACCCTGATTTCGCGGCCTTTATCAAAACCACCTTCGGAGATCGCTTTATTCTTATTGCTTCACGCGCGTCAATTGCACGTGCTTCAAATCCATTACTTGCTCGCCGGGTTTACTCAAGGCTTCGATGCTCAAAGTAACAGGACCTTTGTCCAGGCGCAGTTGTCCAAGTTTTAATTTTCCCCAATCGCGGTTGATGTAGGTATCGCTGCCGCCGTCGCGGTGTGGCAGTGGGATACGTTCGGCCCGCGCCGTTTTCACAATTCCTTCAACTGTATTCGTTCCAGCGCTGACGCGAATCTTCGAGCCAGTATTTTCCTTCGGACACGCATAGGCCAGTTCAACGTCGAATAAACCTGCGCGCCCAACTTCCAACTCAAAAAAGATTTTATCGGCAATCTTCGTCCAGCCAGTTAACCAATCGTTAGCAAATCCCGATCCCGCGAAGAACCGAATATTTCCGCTGAACGAGGATTGCGGTGCGTAAAGGCGAACAGGATTTTGCTCGTCGTAGCCCACTGGAATCCTGGGTTTGGCAAAGCCGTCTTTTGCGACATCGGTGAACCACGCTTCGTAAGCAGCAGCCAGTTGCTTTACCATGTCAGGTTTGCTTTTTGCGATGTTCGTTTTTTCGCCGGGATCTTCCTGCATGTCGTAAAGTTGCCAATCCTCATCGGCTCCCTTGTTTTTGTTTGCGCCACTTTCAAACACCGCGCGATAACGTTGTGTGCGGACTCCGTCTCGATTTTTTCTTTCAGGTTTTTGTTCTCTTCCACCTGATTGATGAGTGAATAAAATTCGTTCCGGCCAATTTGAGCTTTGGCCTTTGAGCAAAGGCACGAGACTAACGCCGTCGAACTTTATCCCCGCAGTTGATTGAATTCCGCAGAGTTCGAGCAAGGTTGGATAAAGATCGATGTGCGCCGCGATTTCCTTTATTACACGCGGCTCCCGAAGTTGCGCCGGCCATTGCATCCACAAAGGCACACGTGTTCCGCCCTCATGCACGCTTCCTTTACGACCGCGCATTCCGGCGTTGAAACGCTCCGTGTTCGCGCCGTTGTCCGTGAGAAAAAAAACAATCGTATTTTCGCGCAGCTTCAATCGGTCGAGCGTCGCGAGCAATCGGCCAACGTTGTCATCAGTGTTTTCGCACATGCCATAAACCGACGCCAAAACGTCATCGAGACCTTTGGTTTTATATTTATTGAAATATTTATCAGAAACTTGAAAGGGCGAATGCGGCGCGTTGAACGGCACGTAACAGAAAAACGGTTGCGCCTTGTTCTTCTCGATGAAACTAATCGCCTCATCCGTCAGCACGTCGCTGATAAAACCTTTGGTTTTCACGAAGTGTGATCCACGAATTAACTCGGCATCAAAATAATTATTCCAATGTCCGTTGTTAAATCCGAGAAACTCGTCAAAGCCTTGCCCGGGCGCCGTGTAAGGAAACTGCTCGCCGTTATGCCATTTGCCAAAACAACCAGTGCGATAACCCGCTGCCTGCAACGTTTCGGCAATCGTGATTTCGGAGGGCCGCATGTTCTCCTTACTTTGCGTCACGCCCCAAACTCCGCTGCGCAGCCACCAACGTCCGGTCAGCAAACTCGCTCGCGTCGGCGCACAGACCGGGCTGACAAAGAACCGTTCAAATTGAATTCCTTCGCGGGCGAACTTATCGAGCACTGGAGTTTCGACGAGCGTATTTCCATTGATGCTAAAATCGCCATAGCCCTGGTCGTCAGTGAGAATAAGGAGGATATTTGGTTTGCTGACAGCGACTACGTTAATGCTGCAAACCAGGAAGAAAAAAAAGGTTGTGAAGTTCATACCTGAATTAAGTCATTGGATCACTTTGCTGAATTTATGTCGGTGTGGTCCTGCCGATAATTCTCCAGCAACGCAAGAATGAGAATGGGGATAAATTTCAAACTTAAAAATGTTGGTTCCGTTTGATTTTCTGACGCAGAGGCCGTTTCGGCGAGGAAAAAATTTCGAGGAGCGGGTGCTACAAGAGCGTATCGCAAAAAAGAACTCGAATTGTCCCGCCTTTGTGACAAATTCCTTGCATGAACCCTCCTTTGCCAACTAATGATCGCCGCCGTTTTTTGGCGCGTTTAGCTTTTAGCGCCGCTTTGTTCACGATTCCCGGTGCGTTCGCTGAAGAACTAATTCGCACACCGCGACAAACGGAAGGACCTTTTTATCCGGACAAATTGCCCCTTGATACGGACAACGATTTGATCATCGTCAACGATTCTGTGACGCCAGCGGTTGGAGAAATTACTTATTTGAGCGGCCGAATTCTCGACGCGCGCGGCGAACCCTTGCGGAACGCTTTGGTGGAAATCTGGCAGACGGACAAGAACGGAGTTTATCTGCACACCGGCAGCGCGAATCGAAAAGAGCGCGACAGCAACTTCCAGGGTTTCGGACGGTTTCTCACCGGCTCGACGGGCGAATATTTATTTCGCACGATCAAACCGGTACGTTATCCGGGACGCACGCCGCACATTCATTTTGCGGTGAAAACCAAAGGACGCGATAAATTCACCACGCAATGCTACGTCGCTGGTGAGCCGCAGAACGAACGCGATGGCGTCCTCGGCAGCATTGAAGATGCGAAGGCGAAAAAATCGGTGATTATTCCTTTCGTTCCGTTGAAAGACTCGCGAGCTGCGGAACTGACCGCGCGATTCGACATCGTTCTCGGGTTCACGCCGCAAGCTTAGAACAGTGGTAAAAAGTAGTTTTCCGTTGAAGCTGGGCGACAACTTTTATCCCACCCGCACATGTCCGACGACCACCGCGCCATCTTCGACCACGAAATTTTTCCCTTCCACATTGCCAAATAATCGCGCGGTTGATTTCAGAATAATGGTGCCGCTCGCGTGAAGATTGGCGGCAAGTTCGCCCGCAATTTCCGCCGACCCAACGTTGATTTGTTCTTTCCAGCGAAATTGGTTTTCTGCCGGAATAATCAAATGCGCGGTGTTAAAATTTCCCTTTATTTCCGCCGTGGAATGAATCGTCAATCTTTCAGCGTTGAGTTTGCCCAGAAAGCGCCCTTTAATAACGGCATCGCCCACGACCGCTTCCGTATTGAAAACATTTCCTTTCGGTTCGATGACAAAGGCGCCTCTGGTTTTGAAATTTTTGGAAACCGCATTGGCGATGTGATAATCCTTGAGATCAATATAGCCACTGCACCGCTTGCACATCGTTGACTCGGCGGTGGCCGCAGTATCCATCTCTGTTCCGCAATCGAAACAAGTGACTCGTTTTTGCTTGAGTGCCGCCTTCGCCGTTTTCTGAGCGGGATGAAGTGCTTCCTGAACGTCAAAATGTTTTCCACACTTTTTACAGACCGTGGAAAACGCTTTAGGCGGTTCAGGTTGTTCGTGCCCACAACTCGGACACAAAACCAAAACCCTGACCTGTTGAGGGTTCGGCATGAACTAATCGTTCACGATTCGATTCACCGTCCGAGCGGTGGCTTGGCTGGCTCGGAAGTTTTGGGCGCTTCAGGACGAACCGGTGCCGCCGTGGGAGAAACTTTATTCGGATTCACTTCCGTTTTGCCGACGAACGTCACCCCTTCTTCCACCGTGAGTTTGGAAGCGCGAATATCTCCAAAAAGTTCCGCCTTGGTTTTGATCTCAATTTTCTCTTTCGCGGTGATGTTGCCGTTGACTTTGCCGCGCACGACTACTGATTCGGCATTGATATTGCCGTTGATCACTGCGCTGTCGCCGAGCAGCAACGTGCCGTCGGTTTGGATTTCGCCGTCCAATTTTCCTTCAAAAGTTAATTCGCCTGAGAATTTAATGTTACCTTTGACTTCAACGTCGGAGGTCAAAATGTTTTTGCCGGGATTATTCGCGTTCATATTTGAGTTCATGGGTCGTTAATTGTTCCTTGAGTTCCCGAATGTGACACGTTTCCGCCGCAGGTTGCTCAAAGTTGTCTGGTGAACAACCCCCTCGGATCGGTCACAAACAGGTCACAAGAATAAACTGGCCGGTCAAAAAACCTAAACAATTTTTTCTCGTCCATTCCAAGAGATGGATGGCTCATCTGCCCTTGGCCGATGAAAAGACTACCATATGTTGCCGTCATTTTAAGTTCTCTGTAACCTGCCGCGTCTCATGATGTCGTTGCTTGCATTTTCTTGGTTGAGCGTATTGGCGTTGCTTGCGCCCGCAGCAAATGGCGCAGTGGATCCTTCCAAATTGCCGCCTCCCACAAAACAAACGGCCGACTTCGCGAAGGATATTCAACCGATCTTTGAAAAATCGTGTTACTCCTGTCATGGGACCGAGAAACAAAAGAGCGGCTACCGCTTGGATCAGAAAATAATTGCGCTCACAGGTGGCGATGGTGGCCCGAATATTCTTCCCGGCAAAAGTGCAGACAGTCCGCTGGTTCATTACGTTTCCGGGTTGGTGGAAAAAATGGTCATGCCAGCAAAAGGCGAGCGGCTGAGCGTTGAACAAATTGGTTTGTTGCGAGCGTGGATTGATCAGGGCGCAAATTGGCCGGAAGAAAAAATCGTCCAAACCAAACATTGGGCATTTGAAAAATCGGTCCGACCTGAATTGCCTCGCATTCAAAACAAAAGCTGGCCGCGCAATCCGATTGACCATTTCGTTCTCGCAAAACTTGAAGAAAAAAAACTACAACCCTCGCGCGATGTGGATCGAGTCACGTTTCTGCGCCGATTGAAATTCGATCTTCTCGGCCTGCCGCCGTCACCGGAAGAAGTGCAAAATTTTCTAAAGGACAAAAGTCCTGATGCTTATGAAAAACTGGTGGAACGTTTTCTGGCGTCATCGCATTACGGCGAACGTTGGGCGCGACATTGGCTTGATGTCGTTCGCTTTGCCGAAAGCACCGGTTTCGAAACGAACGTTCCCCGCGACAACGCCTGGCCTTATCGCGATTGGGTCATTCAATCATTCAACACCGACAAGCCTTACAAGCGTTTCGTGATGGAGCAAATTGTCGGCGATCAACTGGGCGCGGATGCCGCGACCGGTTTTCTCGTCGGCGGCTCGTGGGACCAGGTGAAAAGTCCCGATCCTGTGCTGACCGCGCAACAACGCTCCGATGAATTGCACGACATGGTCGCAACCACCGGTTCCGCATTTCTCGGCTTGACCGTCGGTTGCGCTCGCTGTCATAGCCACAAATTCGATCCGATTTCGCAAACGGATTATTTCGCGATGCAGGCGGTCTTCGCTGGCGTGCAACACGGCGAACGCGACTTAAAGCCGTTGGACTTCGAGCAACGATTGGCCCGCGTAGAAAAGTTGCGAAAGAAACTTCCTTCATTGCGCAATGAATTGAACCAGTACGAACCACTCGCAAAAGTTTCTAAATCTGATGCGGCCATTGACGAGAAAGATTTACGTTCGCCAGTCAACGCACGCCAAAACATCGATCGGTTTCCAACGACAAAAGCGCGTTACGTTCGTTTCACTGTTTTCAAAACAAATGAGCGCGAACCGTGCATCGATGAATTGGAAATTTACACATCCGAGAAAGAGTCGCGAAATGTGGCGCTCGCAAGTTTGGGGACCAAGCCGACTTCCTCGAGCAATTATCCCGACAATCCGATTCACAAGTTGGAGCACATCAACGATGGGAAATTCGGCAATGAACGAAGCTGGATTTCCAATGAACCGGGCGCAGGCTGGGTGCAAATTGAATTGGCAGAAACATTCGCCATCGACCGAGTGGTGTGGGGTCGCGACCTGAATCAGAAATACAAAGACCGGCTGGCCACCTCTTACAAAATTGAAGTGGCGGAGAACACCAATGATTGGAAGCTCGTCGCTTCTTCGGATGATCGGCAACCGTTTTCCGCTGACGCAAAACCCGGAACATTCAATCTCTCTCTAGCGCCGGAGAAAAAACTGCGTTACGAAAAATTGCTCGCTGAGACGGAGAAGCTTGAGGCGGAAATTGCGCGCTTGGTGGCAGTCCCGAAGATTTACGCCGGACAATTTACAAATCCAGAACCGATTTACCGACTGTTTCGTGGAGACCCAATGCAAAAACGCGAGTTGGTCGCGCCCGGCGGACTAAAAGAGTTTGGTGAAAAACTTGAACTGCCTTCCGACACACCCGAAGCAAAACGCCGGCTCGAATTCGCGCGCTGGATTGTCAGCGAGGAAAATCCGCTGACTGCGCGAGTGATGGTCAATCGCATCTGGCAGCATCACTTTGGCGAAGGCCTTGTTAAAACGCCGAGCGATTTTGGAATCAATGGAGCGCGCCCGAGTCATCCAGAATTGCTCGACTGGCTCGCGACGGAATTTGTGCGTTCCGGCTGGAGCATCAAACACATTCACAAAATGATTGTTCTCTCCAGCACGTATCGGCAGTGCAGTCAGCCCAACGCGAATTCACAATTAATCGACGCCGCAAATACGTTGCTCTGGCGATTTCCCCCGCAGCGTCTGGAAGCCGAACCGATTCGCGACGCAATTCTTTGGGTCAGCGGAAATCTCGATACAAAAATGGGCGGACCCGGTTTTGATTTGTTTGAGTCGAACAACAATTACGTGAAAGTTTACAGTCCCAAAAAAGAATTCGGCGCGGCGGAATGGCGTCGGATGATTTATCAATGGAAACCGCGCATGCAATTGGACGACACCTTTGGCGCATTTGATTGTCCCGATGCCGGCCAGATTGCGCCGCGACGAAGCAAGTCCACGACACCGCTCCAGGCGTTGAATCTTTTGAACAGCACTTTCGTTTTGCAACAATCGGAAATTCTCGCCAAACGGTTGGAGCGCGAAGCGGGCAACGAACCGGCGAAACAAGCGCGCGTAGCATTTCAACTCGCGTTCGCCCGCAAGCCAGATCGGATTGAACTCGCCGCATCTGTGAAGCTGATTCGTCAACACGGGTTGCCAATGTTTTGTCGGGCGATGTTTAACGCCAATGAATTTATCAATGTGTTTTAAACCATGAAACCTTATCCGCTTTCTCATGCGGGCCGCCGGTTGCTGAATCGCCGAAGTTTTTTGCAATTCGCTGGAACAGGACTCGGCGGCATCGCATTGACGACGCTGTTG
>JBDSLX010000210.1:0-5371 GCA_039916145.1 Verrucomicrobiota bacterium
TATCGCGGGAAAGAAATTGACGAAGAAACTTTTGAAGCACACGCGCAAACGATTTTTGATGAAGCGGAAAATCGGCTGCATGTCCAGAAGGCGATTCTGAGTTGGATCGTGAGTTGAACAGTTCGCCGCGAGACGCGAAGCTATCAGGCGGCGTGCAGGCGCAAATATTTCACCGCAACTGTTAAATCCTTTGGCCTCGGAGCTTCGATGGAGATTTCATTTCCAGTTGTTGGATGAGACAGCACCAGTTTTTCTGCGTGCAAGGCGAGTGTGGAAATCAGCGGGCGTTCCACTTTTTTCGGCTTCAGATGGTAATCCTTTTTCAGCGACGAAAGCAGCAGTTGTGGCCCGCCGTAAGTGTTGTCGCCGAGAATTGGCAAACCGAGATATTGCAGATGAACGCGAATTTGATGCGTGCGCGCGTTGAGCGGACGACATTCCAAAAGTAAATAGCCTTTGAAGCGTTCGCGGACGGTGAAGTCGGTGCGAGCTTGTTTCCCATTTTTTTCTTCCACGCGCATCTGGCCGAGTTTGAGCGAATGGGGCGCAATCTTTGCGTTCACTTCAAAGGTGTCCTGTTGCATCGAGCCGCGAACGAGCGCGGTATAAGTCTTCAACGGTTTCTCGGCGCCGAATTGATTGGCAAGCGCGATGAGGACGGGCTTGGTTTTGGCCAGCAGAATAACTCCGGTGGTTTCGGCATCGAGCCGATGCGCGTTCATCAAATAGATCAGTCCGGGACGATGTTTTGCCCATGTTGCGCCGCGCTCGATGTCGCGATGCAAGAGATGGATGAGGCTCGGTCGCGCTAAATCAAAACGGTTGGGTGACGTCAGCAATTGCGCCGGTTTGTTGAGCGCGAGCAAATGTTCGTCTTCAAACAGGATGGGGATTTCCCAGAAGTCGCGCGTTTCCGGCGCGGAAAGTTTAATGACATCACTCACAATTTGTCGGCGAACTTCAGCCGAAGCGCCGCTTATTTTTTCCCGTCGGGCGCTTTTGGCGGAAGGACAAGTTTCAATTCCTGCGGCAACTTTTGGAACCACTCGCTGAAAGCTGCGGACATTCGTTGTTCGCGTTGCCGAGCGAGAAAATCCGGCAATTCGGTTTTCAACTGCGCCTCGTCCACAGGGAGTTTGGCTTTCAAATGCAGAACAAATCCACCGTCGCTGGTGGCGATAAAACCGCTGGTCTGGCCCGCAACCAAACTCGACGCCACATTTTGCAAAGTCTCCAGATTCACCTGTTGGGGAAGTTCGGGCAGACTGCGTGCACTCAAAGTAAATGGCGGAAGAGAAATGGGTTTCACGTCGGCTTCTTTGGCAATGGCTAAAAAAGTTTTTCCTTGAGCGATGCCGTTGGTCAAAGTTTTTTCAAACGCAATTCCCGCATTGCGCGCGAGTTTCAAAGACTGGTCGGCGCGATAATCTTCCGTCACTTTTTCGCGCACTTTTTCAAACGGTTGAATCTCGCTCGGGAAGCGTTGTTTCAAACCGATCGCATAAACCGCATCCTTGCCCACGATCGGCCTGAAAGTGAACAGCATCTCCCTCGGTTTGTCCTCGGGTTCGTCCGCTCTCAAGGCGAAAGCGGCCCGCATAAAAGCGGCGGGTAGATCCAGTTGATTTGTGGTGGTGCGTTGATCGAAGGGAGGAGTGGTTTTTATGTCCAGACCTTTGGCTTTGGCAAGTTTTTCAAGGTCGTCTGGACTGAATGGATTTTTTTCGTCATGGCCTTTTGCTAGTTCCTCCAAAAATTCCGCCGTTTTTTTGTGAGCAGAAACCAACGCAATCTGACGTCGTTCCTCTTCCTTGATTTTATTTTTCGCCGCTTCGAGCGAGAGCGGCTTTCCAGTTTCGTCCTTATACTCGTTCGTGCCACCTTTTTGGAAATAGACCGCTTCGATCCTTTGCGAAAGGTTGGTGATTTTGCCGAGTTCCTTGTCCGCGTCCGCGAGAAAATTCGTCGCTTCCCACTTCACGTAGTTAGCCTGTACACGTTCGGGCAGACGATATTCTGCCATGTTATTGGTGTAAAATTGGCCGAGAACTTCCGGAGTTGCGGAAACTTTGGCCAGATAATTTGTTGCGGAAAACAGGACTGCTTCGGTGGCTACCGGCTCGTTTAAGCGGCGATAGAAAGACTCGGCTTCTTGCGGCGCGATGAGTTTTCCGCCGAGGCCATACACAGAAATCAAATGTTGCTGGCCAATTTGGTGGCGCGCGAAGCGATAAAAATCGTCGGTGGTAAGACGATTCGGCGTTAGTTCATTTTTAACAAAGGCTTCATAACGTTCCATCGGAAAAGTTTGGTCGTCTTTGCCGCGAAAAACTTCCGCGATCCATTTGGCCGTCGCTTCGGTCGTCACGTTGATATTCAACTGTTTCAATTTTTCAATGAGCAGAATGCGATTGTAAGTCTCGCGCTCGAGATCGAAACCGGTTTGCTGCAATTCGTCTTTGCTGGGCCATTTGCCGAAACGGAGAAAATAGAACAGGACGATTTCGCTTTGGGCACTGCGGAATTCGTCGCGGGTAATTGGGCGGTCCTTGATCGTGCCAAAATTATAACTGCCTTCATCATCAAATAAGCCCGTTTGGTTTGGTGAAAAATAAACCACGAAGCTGACAATGATTGCCAGGATGATGATAACCCACAGCCATTGTTGGTGCTTCCGAATCGTTCCGATCATAAATAATTTTTGTAATTAGGAGCGCGCAAACTACCCGCCCCTGCGCGGAGCGGTCAAACGCAAAATATTTTCTGGCGGCGTAAGTGAAGCGATGTAAATAAAGCGGACTTTGCGGCCGGAAAACCAACTTTACAACCGAGGGCAGCTTTGCAACCTTTCCGTCCGAAATGCAAATTATGAAAAAGTTTCTTTTGTTATTGCTGGCCCCTTTGTTGTTAACCGGCTGTAGCACCATCACGAATTTGACTCCCGGCCATCAACCGCGCAATACCACCGGCCTTTATCCAGTGGAGGCCGCGTGGGATTCGCGACAACAGAGTATTCGTCCTCAATCCATTAAACCTTCAGTAATGGTCGGTCACGAAAGCTATCCGATGCGCAAAACGCCATTAATGAAAAACCGTTGGGAAACTCTGGTGCCCATTCCGGCTGACAAAAATGCCATTAATTATCAGTTCAAATTTGATTTTGAATATAACGCCATCCCTCAACCGCGACCCGACAGCATTCTCTCCCGCGAATACAAACTGGAAATAATGGACAAACCCGCTGGAAAATAATTCCGCCAACCAAGGGCGAGTTTTCTCAACGACCTTCGAAAGCTGCTTCGTAAATTCCGGCTAAGTGTGCCTGAGTGACCTTCCTCGGATTGAATTCCGCCGTCCATTGCTTGGAAGCTTCGCTTGCCAGATCAGAAATTTTCGAACGCTCAACCCCGCACTCAGCAAGCGAACCTGACATTTGAGCCATTTCCAAAATTGAGTTGAGCCAATCGATCAACGCGAGCCATCGGATTTCACTTTGTGCAGCAGCGGAAATTCCCGCCAATTCGGCCAAATCCGCATACGCATTTTGCGCATCCGCCTGCTCTCCGTTGAAGCGCACAACATGTGGCAACATCATTCCAACCGCCTTCCCGTGGGCAATTCCGTAATGCGCGGTCAACGGATTGGCCGCAGAATGCGCTGCGCCCAACATCGAATTTTCAATCGCAGTTCCCGCAAAAGCGGCGCCCAGCAACATTCTTCCGCGCGCTTCGAGGTCATTTGGATTTTTCAACACCGCAGAAAAACTGTGCGCCGTTAATCGAAATGCTTCGCGCGAATACAGGATCGAAAGTGGATTCCGCTTTTTCGTCACAGCAGTTTCCACCGCATGAGCGATGGCGTCAATTCCGGTGCAAGCCGTCACGCGCGCCGGTTGTGAAAGGGTCAGTTCAGGATCGAGAATCGCAACGCGCGCCGCCGCCTTCGGATCAAGACACGCCATTTTTTGGTGCGTGATTTCATCTGCAATAAGTGCCGCGCTCTGACATTCGCTTCCGGTCCCAGCCGTGGTGGGAATCGCGATTAGCGGCAACATTGCCTTCCTCGCCTTGCCGACGCCCCAATAATCTTTCATCTCGCCGCCATTGGTCAGGAGAAAATTGCAACCCTTGGCCGTGTCCATCGAACTGCCGCCCCCCAAGCCGACAATGGCATCAACGTGATTTATTTTCGCAACTTCCAAACAACGATCCACGCAACTCGTCGTGGGATTTTCCCGAACCTGGTCGAAGATAAAAACCGCGAGCCGTTCCGCTTCCAAAAGTTTTTGAACGCGTTCCGCATGGCCCGCCGCGACAATTCCCGCGTCGGTGACGAGCAAAATTCTTTTGGCCGGAAGTTGTTTCGCCAATTCGCCGACGCGCTCCACGCTGTCGATTCCGAAGATGAGCCGTGTGCGCGATTTAAAATCAAATGTCGCCAGCGCGGAAAGTTCGGCGGGCGAACGCGAATCATGTTGGGCGGTGCTCATGGGCGATTTTCAGACGCGCCCAACCTGCCTACTGTTCAACCAAATCAGCAATCTTAATTTCCACGCGAGGTAGCACCTGTCTCCGGCGGGTGCGAATTCTCCCAAATTCGATGTTGGATGTTCATTGTTGGACGTCGAGGTTTGGAAAATAATTAACATCGAACACTGAACATCGAAATGATTTCGCACCCGCCGGAGGCCGGTGCTACCTACGCGTCTTACCCAAAATTTCTGCTTGACGCAATTTTTCAACTGTCCTAGTGTGCTAGGACAGAAGATACGTTATGGTTTTTCAAATTGATTTCAAAGCGGGCAAGCCGGTTTATCTGCAACTAGTCGATCAGGTGCGTTACGCCGCCGCTTCCGGCATGTTGCGCGCGGGCGAACCTCTGCCCGCCATCCGCTCGCTCGCCGAAGATTTGCGCGTGAATCGAAATACCGTCGCCAAAGCCTACGATGAATTGGAAAGCCAGGGCGTCATCGAAAATTTTCCGGGCAAAGGCTGTTTTCTTAAAGACAACAAAACTCCGTTCACCAAACAAGTTCGACAAAAATTGTTGATCAAGGAAGTGGATGAAGCCGTTGTCACCGCGCACCACCTGCAAGTGGATCGCGATGCTTTTTTGGAATTGGTGGACGAGCGTTTGGATTTCTTCGAGCGCAAAATTTCCGCCAGCGAGAAAAACAAAACATGAGTGTGAAAACCCATTCAAAACTCGTAGCAGCCGAGGTAACGAGGCTCAAATATTCCGGCACTCCACGAAACGATGCCCGACAAGTCAGAGCCTCGTTACCTCAGCTGCTACTTTTTAAACAATCTCCAAGGAAAAACTTATGACCAACGAAACTCCCGTCATTGAAATCCAAAACCTCCACCATCGC
>JBDSLX010000211.1:0-3179 GCA_039916145.1 Verrucomicrobiota bacterium
TTCCGATATTTTCAGCAAACCGAGTGCGTAACCGCGTTTGACCTCGCTGCTTGCCTTTGTTTATATTCCACCCGTGGTTCAGCCCAAAAAAAGATACGACCAAGGTTGGCGCAAATCGCGCATTGCCGCCCGCTTGCTTTATCGCAAGGCAAAAGGTCCGCTGTGTCGCCGTGACCAAGCTCTGGCCCACGAGTTGAGCAACGATCCAGAAGTTGAGAATCGTCTCATTCAACAAGCTCTCTATTGTCTCGGTGGCTCCCGCAAACATGACATTGACCGAAAATTGGTGGCGCGCGGAAATTGATTGGAACACGGTTGCCGGGCAGTTCCTGCAAAAGTTTCTCTCGCAGCTTCCGTCTGATCGCCATTTTCAGATTACTCTTTACGGTTCCGCGCCGCTGCAACTGACGGTGGACCGCAGTTTATTGAGTGGCGACATCGATCTGTTTCCCAATGACGAACAGGATATCGCCGCCATTATCCGCGCTCTCAAACTTGATAAAGAATCTGGCGGAATTTTTTATCTGGAAGCGGGCTATGAACTGAGCTTTCGCACCAGTCCGCTTTGGCGAAGTCGCGCGAAAACTTTCCAACTTGCCAATGTGACGCTGACCTTGCCGCATCCTTTTGACATTTTGATCGGCAAACTGGATCGACTCGCCCCCAAAGACATCAAAGCGTTTGAAATTGTCATCGCCGCGACTGGCCATCCCACGGCTGGGGAAATGAAACACGAGTTGCAAAATGCCGTTGATCTTTTTCGCCCGAGCTTCGATGAAGAATCGCCGAATCGCTACACGGAAAACACGGAGCGTCTCTGGCGTGAGATTTTCAAAAGCGAAATTGATGTGCGCAAAGAAATTATCGCTCCGGCCATTGCTCGTCGCAAGGAAGGTTATGGAGAGACGCCGCCGGACTACAAAAGCATCCTGCGCCAGTAGATCAAAGTTTTCAAATTTGTTTGTCACCCTTTTCTTGTTTCGCAGACTTATGCGGTAACATGATGACAACAGAGACAATGCGCGAAGAAGTCACAGATTCCGATTTAGTGGCAAGCAGTTTGGCGGGAGATCGCGATGCCTTCAGTTGCATCGTGACGCGCTACCAATCGTTGATTTGTTCGCTGGTTTACAGCGCGACCGGCAGTTTAACCCAAAGCGAAGACCTCTCGCAGGAAACCTTCGTCGCCGCCTGGAAAAAACTGAACGACTTGCGCGAACCGGAAAAACTACGCGCCTGGTTGTGTCGGATCGCCCGCAACCACATTTACGATTTGCTCCGGCAACAGAGACGCGAACCCAGCCACGCCGCCGATTCATTGGAAACTGCGCATGAATCTGCCACTTTGGAACCATCGCCGCCACAACGGGTCATCAATCAGGAGGAAGAAGCCATTTTGTGGCGTTCGATGGAACGAATTCCCCAAATTTATCGCGAGCCGCTCGTTCTTTTTTATCGCGAAGATCAATCCATTCAACGCGTCGCTGAAAATTTGGAATTGTCCGAAGACGCCGTCAAACAACGACTTTCGCGCGGACGAAAACTTCTGCATGAAGAAGTGACTGGATTTATAGAAGGCGCGTTACGCGCTTCCGCGCCCGGCAAAGCGTTCACCGTCGGCGTCCTGATGGCGTTGCCTGCCTTCACGATTTCTGCCAGTGCCGTCACTCTTGGCGCGAGCGCGGCCAAAGGCAGCGCGGCTGCCAAAACGGTTGGAATGCTCGGTCTCTTCGGCACAATTCTCAGCCCGCTTCTCGGTTTCTTTGGCACTTGGGTTGGTTACCGCATGAGTCTGGACGTCGCGCAATCGAAAGCCGAGCGTGACTATATCAAAAGTTTTTATGGGAGGCTCGCCGGGTGCATCCTTGGATTTTTTGTTTTGTATGCAGCGATGATGGTTTGGGCGCGCCCAATTCTTAAAACGCATTCGCTCTTATTTAACGCTTTGGTCATTGGGTTGACGCTCGCTTACATCATCAGCATTTTAGCGCTGACCATCTGGGGATTTAAAAAACGACGGATCTTTCTGGACCAGTTAAAATCAGATGGGTCTGCCGCGAATCCTGTAAAACCAACATGGGAGTATCGCAGCAAACTAAATCTCCTCGGACTTCCATTGATTCATGTTCGCATCGGAGGCGGAATGGTTGCGCAACAAAAAGTGGTAAAAGCGTGGATTGCCGTCGGTGATTGCGCGGCGGGGGTATTGTTCGCCTTCGGCGGAATAGCCATAGCGCCAATCAGCATCGGCGGAATGGCGATTGGTCTGTTGCCCTTCGGCGGTTGCGCGCTTGGATTGCTCGCGCTGGGCGGATTAAGCATTGGTGTCTGGTCCTTCGGCGGGCTGGCGGTGGGATGGCAAGCTTTTGGTGGCTGCGCCATCGCGTGGAATGCAGCCTTCGGTGGCGTGGCTATTGCGCACGACTTTGCCCTCGGTGGCATCGCACAGGCCGTGCAAGCCAACAACAAAATCGCTGCGGAATTAATTCAGCCACATCCATTTTTCAAGAATGCCCAAATTGCTTTGCGTTATCTCGCTTGGATGAATTTGGCCTGGATAGTTCCTATGTTGTTCTGGTGGCGGATGGCGTCGCGGGAACGTCGGACTTCCAATCGCGGTTAAAATTTCCTCGCCATCATTATGAAAAGAATCTTTTTCCTAGGGCTGATTTGCGCATCGGGCGTGTTGTGGTTTGCCATCACGCAAAGAAAAGCGGCTTTGCCAACGCAGACACAGGCGGAACCGACGTCCGAAAATTCGCCGACCCCAGACTCACAACCCCAGGAGTTTGCGAACAGAAACCAGCGTCATCCGATTCAAATAAAGAAGCGAAAATTCTCCGCTATTCCCCCAACTCAACCACAAAATTTACTGCGAGTTGAAGCGCAATTAGAGGAAAGTGCCCTTCAACAAACGATTGCAAATTTAATTTCTCCACAAACCGGTTTTTCCCAAAAGCAGGCGATATGGAAACAATTGCGAGACGAGGGAAAGTTGGACGATGTGATCAAAGAGTTGGAACAACGCACCTCAGGCAATCCGAACACCGCCGAAATTCCCACCGCGCTCGGTCAGGCCTACGTAAACAAAATCCAGATTGCCACAGATGCCCGTGACCCCGCCATTCTTGGGCTTAAAGCCGACCAGAGCTTCGATGCGGCGCTGAAGCTTGATCCGT
>JBDSLX010000212.1:0-13993 GCA_039916145.1 Verrucomicrobiota bacterium
TGGTCAAACGCGCGCGCAATCATCCGAGCGTTCTCATCTACACCGTCGGCAACGAGATGTTGCTCAAGGACACAAAAAATTTGGAAAAATGGCAGCAGCTTTCCGACGTCGTGAAACAAACGCGCAAAGTTGACCCGACGCTCCCCGTGATTTGTTCCTCCGAATATTCGCGCGAACCGGAACTTTACCAAGAATTGATCAAGCCCAACGCCATTGACGACGGCGACGCCGATGACATCCATCGCTACAACAATTGGTATTCCGCATCGTCGTTTGTGATGGAAGCGAAATTTGAAAAAGAAGCAAAAAACAGCGGGCCAAATCGTCCGCTGATTGGGCAGGAAATGTCCACGGGCTATCCCGATCTCGACACCGGTTTGCCGGTGTTTCGCTACACGCGCGATTTGCTGACGCCGCAAGCGTGGATTGGGAATCTGGCGTATCGCGGCAACGACTCGAAATGGTTTCTCGAACACAATCGCGCCGTCACGAAACGTTGGGCGGAACGTTTGCGCTACGAACGGGGTGATCGCACGGCGGGTTTCATGTTGTTCGCCACGGAATGTTGGTTCTCGCACAGCTACGACGCGGCCACGATGAAACCTTATCCCGTCGTCGAAGCAATGCGCCAAGCGTTTTCGCCAATCGGTCTCGCGCTGGAAACCGGACGCCGCCGATTTTTTCCCGGTGAAGAAATTGAAACCGCCGTTTTCATCACGAACGATGACGAAGGTTGCCGCGATTTATCCGACCTGAAAGTGGAGCTAAACTTTTTGGATCGTTCGAGCGGAAAGAAAATCAGTTCGGCAAAACTGGGCCGCGTCACGAAGCTTCCGTATTGGTCCACACAGCGTTTGCCCGCAAAAATTAAATTTCCGCCCGGCTCAACGCGCCGCGAACTCGTGCTGCAACTTTGTCTCGTGCATGGCAAAAAAGAAATTAGCCGCACGACGGATTATGTCGGAATTATTCCCGGCGCGCAGCCAGTTAAAATCGGCACTGCCGCTTTCACGCGCGGACTCGGACCCGAACTCAGCGGCTTTCTGAAAGCGACGGCAGATCTCAAAAGGCTGGCTGAACCTGCCGACGCAAAAATTCTTTTGCTCGGAGCAGGGGATAATCTGGCTGGATTGGAAACGGGCGGTGCAGTTCGCTCGACCATTGAAGGCGGCGCAACCGCGATTGTGTTTTCTCCGGGAACCAATTTCACGGAAATGTTTTCACCTGAAATTTTGAACCGGACAAATACGGTGGGCGAATACGCGGATTTCGCGCCGTCCGCCGGAACGAAACTGGCCGAAGGATTTGCGCCGATGGATTTGAAATGGTGGGGGCGAAAAAATGACTGGCGCGTTTTTGTGGCTGGCGTTTCGCATCGGCTCAAGAGCGGTTCGTCGGCGCGTGAGTTGATCCGATTTATTCCGTCACACGGCTACATTCCCGAAGATAAAGCAAAGGAGCAATATCGCACCGTGATGTTTGAAATCCCGCTAGGCAAAGGACGGCTCTGGGTTTGCGACCTTGATCTCGAAGCGGCGGTTTCCGTCGATCCATCAGCGCAACAATTCGCCGTAAATCTTTTGCGCGCGGCGGCTGATCCCGATTCGACCAAGAACCTTCCGAAAGTTCCCACTCACGAAGAATTGCTCAAGGTCTCAGCTAAAAACTAATTATAAAGGGGTCAGTCCTGACCCCTTTACGGACGACCGGATCAATTATAGAGTCGCATGGTATTTTTGACGTTTATGGGCACCTTTGGAATTCACAGGTTCTACATGGGAAAGTGGGGAACTGGCCTCCTGTATCTTTTCGCGGCTGGGTTATTGCCTCAGACGACTTAAACGGTGTGCCATATTTACGACGACCGTCGCGTTCTCGTTGTTATCGCAGTAAACAGGTTTTCATTCGGGGATACTCGCTGATATCAAAATCATTACGGCGTGACAACCCGGTAAAATCTTTGGGCGGTCATTACATCCTTGATGACTGTGACGCTGTTGGAGGCAAAGAAGTTCGTCAGCGTCTGCCAACCTGAAGGAGAAAAAGACGCTGCATACTCGACTCGATATTGGCGGTTGGATTCGGTCGCAAAGGAGAATACGAATTTCTCCGCCTGAATCGCTGGGTTCAACAATACCGTTGGCGTGGCTGGACAAAAGACCTGGCAACCTCCAGTGACGCTGTTGCTGACGACAATTCCAGAACACGGTGCCGTGCCGCGTACGGTGACGGTGCTCGCGACGTTCGGCCCACAATTCGTCGGGGTGTAGCTGGCGGCATAGTTTGTGGTGCGGCCAGGCGCAAGAGTAGCCACCGAGAGTATCGTGCCGGCGCGATCATCCGAAACGACGATGTTGTTGAGCGTACTGTTCCCGGCGTTGCTCACCACCCCACTGAAAACGAGTGGCGACCCAATCGTGATGGGACTCGCAGGACAGATTTTCGTCACGACGATTGCCGGTGACGTTGCAATAGCGCAAACCGCGGTGGTTTGAATAAAGATATTGCGGTCGTCAAAAACCGATATGAAATTTGTCGCGAAACAGGTGTTTGCGGGAATAGAAAAGAGTCTCCCACCAACGATGCCAGCCCCCGGAGGAAGAATCGCTGCCGTCGCGAGCAATACGTTTGTGAAAGGAAGCACGACGACAATGTTTGTCAGGGTCACGGTGCCGACATTTTGCACATACACCACAAACTGGTAGGAATACTGCCCGCTTGGCGCACAATATGGGGAAATCGCCACCGCAGCCACTCCAAGGCACGCTGTCGGCGCGAAACCAAGCAGGAGTGTGGTGATGACTCCGAATCCCGCCGCCGCAAGGTTGAGTGCGGGACGGCGGCTGGTAACCGCGAGGATTTTCGGTTCGTTGGAAGTGTTTGAATTCAGGATCATATTTTTTCTCGGTTGATTTTTTCTCTGTTCACCCCTTCCAAACGGAGAATTTGCGAAGTGTTACAGGAATTCTCAAATCGCATCGTTTCGGCGTTGGACCCGAATACAAAAGATCGGATCGCCACTTGGCTGTCCGATCTGTGCAAAGGCCAGTCAAGCAATGAAGCTGTTCCTTCCGGTGCGAATGGCTCTACAATTCCGCAAAACCGCCCACTTGGGTGAACTGCTCTTCAACGGTTGATGAATCTTGCAGTTGTTAGCACTCCATTGGTATTTGATGCAATGACCTGCACCGTGCCTGTGCCGATACCGCCGCCAGCCGGAACCAAAGCGCTTATCAACTCCGAGCTGACCACCGATACATTCGAAAGCGTGAGATTCACAGGAGGGCCGATGACGACACCACTGACGCCGTTAGTCGGGAATCCCACGCCGTAGATAAGAACTTGCGTCGGCACAGTACTGCTCCGCTCGCCCGGAACGACTGTAGTCACAAGAAATGGCCGCAACTGCACCATCACCTGCTTCAGAAGAAGAGGATCACTGCCGCTCACCGCACCATCCCGGGTGAGATCACCGTTGCCAAATCCGGTTATGGAAAATACGGCATCGTTGGTCGCACGCGATCCAGTGAGCCCTTGGCTCATCAGGATTATATCTGCTCCATTGACCCGCATATCTGCATTGACATCACCTGGCGGATAGGCGGCCCAAGGCCCATTGCCAATATTGAATGCAAACAACATAGTCGAAGAAGGGGCACTGATCACGGAAATCAAGTTTCCAGTCGTTCTCATATTCCCTGATTGATAAGCGTCCGAGTTGGGAGTCGTGTTTGTGGCAAGAGAGGCAAATTGGCCAGCCCGATAAAGATCGCCTGAATCGCCGCGATTCGATCCGTGTTCCAAATCGTATCGACCGTCGGCTTGCAGGAGAGCAATCTTGTAATGGTTACCATTGGCAGGCCAACCAATTTGACCCGGATACCCTTCGGTTTTGTTGTCGGGCTTGCTTTCATCAATGTGCCAAATGGCCAGGCCCCCTTGAGGCATATCGCTTTCAAAGCCAGCGGGTTGGCGGTTTTCGATGAGCAGATATTCACCGCTCGGATAGCCGCTTTCAACTCGAAACACGTTGGGACTGGTTTCAACTCGAGGCGCAACATAGACACCTGGCCCGATGGCCGTTGGTGCAACCCAGCCAAGCAACATCTTGCACCATGCACTCATGTGCGGCGGATGCAGTTGCGAGCCATCGAATCCCCAAGAATTCGCCATTAAACAGTACGAGCCTATGCCTGAACTGGATTTGTCCGTGTCGTACAAATCGGGTAATCCAAAGGCGTGGCCGATTTCATGGCAGATGACGCCAATTCTCGTAATGGTCGTCCCACTTGTTCCCCAGAGCGCCGGTTCGGTGTGATACCCGGAAACCTTGACGTTTACTCCAATTGCATTGCGGTCGGTGCTGATCCACGGTGTCGGCACTCCCCATTTATGAGACCATATCCAGTTACCGCCACCCCCTCCCCATTCCGCCCCATAGCCTGAGTGAATGATCGTGACTGAGTCGATGTACCCGTCATTGTTCGCGTCGAATTGTGCGAAGTTCACCAACGGATCAATCAGATTTAAGGCATCCTCCACCATGCGCTGGGCATTTTGTGGATAGGATCCACGACCAGTTTGCCCGTTGGCATAGTACGCTTCGGAATTAGGCAATGTGACCCAAGCCACAACGGTGCTGTCGATCGTTATCTTTCCGTAAGAAATTTCTTGGTAATAGTCCCGGATGCTGCCGGAGGACGCCAAGATCGAGTCGCCGCCGACTCGGTTGAACAACACGTCGTAATCTGCTGGAGCCCGCGTCTGCACTCCGGTCGTGTGATCGCTGAACTTACAAAGGATGACAAGGTTTTTGAGCGTTCCCGTGGTGGGATTTACCGCCGCTGATACAGTTTCTTCTGCCGGGGCGGCTTGCTGCTGCTCGATTATTTCGCGCGCTGGAAGCACACCTTTGGCCAAGCCTGAAAACTTGGGATCATCTTTGCCAACCTCCAAGTCGGTGGGGGCCAACGCCCCGTTGATGCCCCTTTTGGCGTACACATACCTGCCGCTACTGCGAACGACCGTGAACCCGTTCGTGTCTTCGTGCCAATTAAAATGTTCATCTCCTCGGATATGCAAGGTGATTTTGGCACCATCCGGTTGCGTCAATTCAACCGGATGGGGACTTGCGTTGATGGCGTGAGCCCTCGTTGCGAGCATGAGCAAAACCAGGGCGATGACAAGGCTAACGGTGAGATTTGACCGTGTGGTGGCGTGCGGTGATATCAAAACTGGCGAGAATGAAAATTCCCGAACGATCCCCTGCCAATGCCAGGTGAAGTGCTGCGGGTGGCGGAGGATGCACGCACTGTGGAGAATGATGCGTCCGAAACTGGTGGAGCTGAATGAGTTCATGGTTTTCATAAGTTTCTGGTTTTCTGTGTTCAGTTTTTGGTTTTCTCTGTTCACCCCTTCCAAACGGAGATTTTGCGAACTGTTACCAGCTTTTTTGAGGAAGGCTGAATTAGTTGGCGAAGCCTCGTCCCCCCGTTTGCCCGACGACTTTTCATCTCCGCGACGGCATCACATTTCCCGGCTAAACGCTTGTTTGAAAACCCGGCCCCTCGTAGCCGCCGACGTGAGGAGGCGGACTCAGGCTGCGATATTGGGACAAGTCCTCCGCCTCCTTACTTCGGCGGCTACAATTTTCATAAAAGCTCGAAAACAAAAAAGAGCGGACTGCCCGTTGGCAGTCCGCTCTGCGCCGTCCATCCCACCCAAGTCTTGTATGTTAATTCCGCCGCGAGCCGCAGTTGGATTCCGCCGCGTTCATAATGATCGCGTTCATCTCCTCCTCGGTGATGAACTCTTCGTCGAGGAACAACCGCGCGACCTTGATCACGGCAGAAACATACTGTCCGTGGTTTTTCCAGAACCCGCCTGAGAGCGGGCCTTCGCAGGGCACAAGTTGCTCAATGCCGGACGGCAAAATGCTCACCAAGCCGTTCACTTTTTCGTATGGAATTCCGTTTCCGTCCGTGTCCCAAACTCCCTCGTCGAAAGTAACGAAATTTAGCGCGGTGCTACTGCTGGGACTGCCGACTGCTACAAAATCCAATCTGGCAACCGTCACCAACCCGGTGGGGTAACTCAAGCTGCCCACCTGATCCACATAAAATGTGATCTGGCCCGGATTGCTGGCGTACGCCGTTGCTCTGTCGGCGAAGAAACCTTCGCCGTCAAATCCGGTGAGTCGAACTACCGCGGGATCGAAGCCAATCCGGAATCCGAAAGCCCCAAGTGCATTCGTGCCGCAATCAATGGTAAGCGGGACAGAAAAGGCGTCACCTGTCTGCACAGTGCTGGAGCCAATCTGAACCGTGGCTGCGCTCGCGCCATGCGCGAGGCCAAACACCGCAAGCCAAAGGAGGCCGCAGGATTTGAGGCGATTCCATATTTGGCTGGTTGGATTCGAGATGGTGGTGGCGTTCGATTTCATAATGTTTTCTTTCGTTTGATTTGTTGTGTTTGTTTAACTGTTCACCCCTTCCAAACGGAGATTTCTCGAAGTGTTACAGGGATTTTGCCGCAATGAACCAAGCGCAAAGGCATGCCATTTGAAGCGACCCAAATCATCGTAGCCGACGACGTGAGGAGGCGGACGACCTTGGGCCAGACTCGCGCGATAATCCGCCTCCTTACGTCGTCGGCTACGGTTTCCAAACTTGCTCATCAATCCCAGCCGGCTAACCCACCCCTGCGCCAACTTCGGCTTGTCGCTGCCCGTCTGGAACAAGCTCGTGGTACCAATCCACGTGCGGCGACATTCGGTGACAAGCGGGGCATTGAGTTTCTTCCCAATTCTTTCCGCATTTTGGACAAACGCCACAGGTTGCGAAGGTGTTCCACCGGCAGCCACACGCCTGAACGCAAATCCATTGGTCCGAAGCGCGCGGAACGTATCGGCATTGCGGGCAGAATATCTTCACTTCCCGCATGCCTCACTCTTTCTTTACCTCGTAAAGATCCCGCCAGGTTTTTCCGTCATCCGTTGACAACTTCGACATGCCGCCCTTGATCGGAATCTGAATCCTAAAATTGCGGCTGGCGTCTTTTAGCACGATGACTTCGCCGTCTCGTTTGAGTTCTTCGAAGTAAAAATCCGCTATGACAGCCGTCTTGACTTCCTTCCATTGACCACGGCTGCCGTTGGCCATCTTGGCAAAGTAGCCTCCTGAGTACGTGTACCTTTCCAGATGGCTCTCACTGTCAGATGCCATCGACGATGGCGGTGCGTTGTCCACGATCTTGATTTGAGCGAGCGAGTCCAAAACGATTTCAGGCTTGCCTTTGTAGATTTTCACCACGCCCTCGACTGCGACGGTTTTGTTTGTGTAATGTTGCAGAATTTCAGCGGTGAATTCCTGATTTGTTGGGCTCCTAAAAAAAACCAAGTCGAACCGTGATTTCCAATTTGTTGAAAAGCCGAGGAAGTAAACTCTTCCCGATGGACCAGCAGAGAAATCGACAATTCTGCCTTGCAGCCTGACGTTTTGTCCCTCGCGCTTGAGCATGGCGCCGACATCGAGGGGATCCAACTGCGGCACCGCAGTCTTTGCGACTTCTCCTAACGTTGACTCACCGATGGCGCGACTCGTGACTTTGTCACCTCGGAGTTGAGCTGCAATTCGACGATAGACCACTGCGCTTTCGGGCTGCCCTTGCTCGACAAAGCTGGCGAGCCGTTCGTAGATGGATGGGTCTTGAGGATTGAGATCCACCGCTTCCTCCAATGCTCTAAAACTGTCTTGCTTCATCAAACGCTCTGCGCATTTGGCGATGCTCATGGTGCTGTTCGGCGAAATCGTGCGCGTTGAACGGTCGGCCAGAAACCATTTGGCCCATTTCTCCAGCGGGCTTTTCGCACGGTCGTTGAATTGTTTACGAAGCCGGACGATTCTCTCAGCAGCATCAGCCAAGTATGCAGTGACTCCCGACTCGTTGAGTTCTCGGCAGCCAACGGCTTCGGCCAGTTCGGCTAACCAAGGCGGAGCTATATCTTCAACATCCACCCAATCGTGAATCTTCACGATGCCACCACCTTCCGTCAAAATGTGGCCACCGTCCGGAGTAAAACACGCGAAGTTGCCATCGGGGATAGGCTCGGACAATGGACGACCGGTTGAAACATCCCAAACGATCGCCACGCCGTCCCTGCCTGACGTAATCACCTTGTGATCATCCGGACTAAAGAATGCATTCTCAACCCATTCGTTATGTGTCAGCGGTTCGGTCACAGGCTCGCCCGTCTCTCTTTGCCAGACTCGCGCCGTTCCGTCATACGACGCCGTAACTACAAGTTTATCATCAGAACTAAATTGAATCCCGAACACGCCCGAGCCGTGGGTGTAAGTCTTCATTGGACCCTGTCCGGTGAAACCGTCGAAAACCTGTGCTGTCTCCAGCGAAGACGCGATACCCAACCATTTGCCGTCATGACTGAAAGTGAGCTGGAAGGCCGTCCCTGTGTGCATTGGTTTGCCAGTGTTCTGGGCAGTGGCAATGTCCCAGAGTTCTGCCGTGCCCACGTACCCCACAGCGAGACTCTTGGCGTCAGGACTTAAAGTGAAACTCATTAGCGCTGCCCGATCATTCGTGACGTTCAGCAGGGACTTCCCACTTTGAGTTTCCCACACCGCGACTTCCGAATAGGCCGACCCGCGTTGCCAATCAGCATCTCCGGACCCAGCGGTCAGCAACCTGCTGTCGGCACTGAACAGGAGGCGTACGTTTCCGCTATTTATGGTGAAGGTGTTCATCACCCGACCAGATCCGACGTGCCAAAGCGTAATGCGGCCACTCTTTTCTGCCGCCGCGAGCAAACCGGAATTTGGCGCGAGCGCTACGGATGTCAACGATTCTGCCCCGGGTCGCCTAAAGACGCTCGCCTCGCCGTCCGGGCGCCACAGACAGGCTACGTTTGAGCAAGCCGTGGCCAGCAACGCGCCGTCCTTACTGAAGCCGGAAAAACAGACCTGAGTTGTTTTTGGGAATATTGTTGCACCGCCGTCCAATGAAACCGGACGTGCGCGTCCGGAACTGCTGTCCCAAAACAGCGTTCTATCGCGATATCTAGCGGCCAGCAGACCACCACCCGGCGAGCAGGCCATACTGCTGACCGCAGACGGCCCCCAAATTGGTTCTCGCGTTGGAAGACTGCTTGTGAGATTCCACAGAAAGCCCTCACCCGTCCGCGAGCCTACGGCGATCAGTCGTCCGTCAAAGGAAGGTCCTAGGGACGTAAAACCGCTAGAACGCTGCCGGTTCTTGAGTGAGTTCCTAGGCTTCCCTCCGGCCAGTTCCCAAACCCAAGCTTCCCCGTATGCCGATCCAAGAATAATAGCCTGCCGACTGTCACCAGAGAAAGCGACCATTGGGTAGGCATGCATCGGGTTCGATATCTCGGGAATAACAGGCTGACCGTTGGTCGCCGAGAGCAGTACCGTTTTGCCCCCGCGAGACTTTGTAACAAATGCGACCTTCTGTCCGTCTGGGCTAAAAACAGCGGTGCTCCTCCCCTTATCATCTATCGCGCAAAGCTCCTTGCCCGAATCAACTGCGACAATGCGGTCGCTGATCAAAACGAGCTTGCCATCCGGGCTTAACGCTTCGAGCCGTCCTTTAATTTCAGCGAGGCGGCGAGGCGGCTCACATTCCCACACAACGGCTTTATCTTCGGATCCCAATGCCAAGCGTGAGCCATCTTCGTTCAACGCAATTTTAATCGGGCGGTCGATAAACGCGATTGGCTTCCCGATCGGGGTGCCGCTGGGGTTTTGAAGGACAACGAGAGAGTTGTCATTCGTTCGTACACAGTACCGACGCCAATCACCGCTATACGCGAGGACGACGAAAGGATCGAATGCCAACGATTCAGGTCGTCCCGGCAACTGGATTGGAAAGTCGCGCTGATTTAGCAGCGAGACGATTCGGTAGGGTGCGACACGATTCGCTGGATTGAGCCGCAATGCACGGGCGAAATAAGCAAGTCCTTTTCCGGCTTGGTCCTCCTTCGCAAGCCGGTCGCCCTCGACAACGAGTGATGACGCCAAGGCTTGGTTGGCTCGAGCTTTCTCCCCTTCCGCAATCTTCCGCTGCTGAGTCTCAGCTTGAGCACTGCTTTCAGCACGAGCGGCTTCCTTCTTGGCACGCTCACTCTCTTCATTAGCGTATCGTTCTGCACGGGTCGCGCGTATTGCCAACCACGTACCACCTACTGCAACAACCAACAGCATCAGCGCAATGATCGAGGCCGCAACAAACGACAGTTTGTTTCTGCGAACGAGTTTCTGGAAGCGGTAGAGATTACTGGGAGGCCGGGCCACGACCGGTTCGTTGTTCAAGTGCCGCTGGATGTCCCGCGCCAGACCGTTGGCCGTTTCATAACGTCGCGTGCGGTCTTTCTCCAAACACTTCATCGCTACCCAATCCAGATCGCCCCGCACCAAATGAATCAACTTTGGGGGTTCAGAGTGTCGGGCATTTGCCACGGTGGTCTGTTCGGCGTTTTCGAGAGAGCTGATGCGCGTGGAAGGCCGGGCCGGTTCTCTCTCGCGAATCATCTTTCTCATTCCCTCAACCCCGGCAGAGATCAGTTCCTTGGCGTCGAACGGTGTCTTGCCCGTGAGCAGTTCGTAGAGCAACACGCCCAGTGCATAAATGTCCGTGCGCGTGTCAATGTCCTGCGCGTTCATCTCCGCCTGCTCCGGGCTCATGTAGGCGGGAGTGCCGATGAATTGCTCGAACGCCGTGAACACCGTTTTGTCCGTCAGCTTTTGATCGGTCGCTTTGGCGATGCCAAAATCAATCACCTTGATCACGGGGGTGCCGTCACGATTGGTGACCATAATGTTGGACGGCTTGATGTCTCGGTGGATGATACCTTTCTGATGCGCGTGCTGGATGGCTTCGCAAACTTGGATGAAAAGCTCCAAGCGTTCCCGCGTGCCAAGTTTATTTTCGTCGCAATATCTGGTAATGGGAATGCCTCTCACCAGTTCCATCACGAAGAAAGGCCGGCCATTATCGGTCGCGCCGGCGTCGAAGACTTTGGCGATGTTCGGATGATCCATCATCGCGAGGGCCTGCCGCTCGGCTTCAAAGCGACCAATGACTTGCTTCGTGTCCATCCCCAGCTTGATGACCTTGAGCGCGACGCGGCGACGCACCGGTTCCTCTTGCTCGGCCATCCAGACGCTGCCCATGCCCCCCTCGCCGATTGCTTGCAAAAGTTTGTACCGGCCAATCCGGTCGCCGGGTTTTTCACCCGAGGGAACTGTAGGTGTGATGAGAATGGTTTCTTGTGGCGAATCACCGGCTTCAGTCGTGCCGCCCTCCGGCAGCGCGTTTCTCAACAGGCACGGCACGCATTGCCCCATCGGCGCGTCACCCGGCAGTTCGGCTCCGCAGGTCGGGCATGTGCGCTTGGCATTCATGATTTGCCGGGTGGCGGTTTCTGCGGGCGATTAAGCGAAAGCCCTTTGGGACGCTCGACATCTCCAGAAGGCACGAACGTGGCCCAAGTTTTTCCGACCTCCGGCTGATACTGTGCGGTCTTGCCTGGAATCGCCGGAATGTGGAGCAGCATGTGACAGGATGGACACTGGAATTCCCGACCGGAAAACTCCTCGTCGCAGCGGAAATGTTGCTGGCAGTGTGGACAGGCAAATTTGAATTCGCTCATAGAGTGTTGCAGTTGGACTTCTGACGATTTGAATAGACCGGGCTTGAACTGCAATCAAGAGAATTCGTGACGTGACTTCTATTGTAGTTTCAACCGAAAGAATCTGGTTGTGAAACTCGACGTGGAATTCGTCACGGTTCGGATCGCCCCGTCGCCCGTGACTGGCGTGCCGATGTCCGTCCAGCTTTGCAAATTGGTCGAGCCTTGCAATTGATACGCCGTGTTCACTTGCGTCTGCCACTTCAGCAGGATCGTGCCGCCAACGCCCTTGCCGATGGCAACAGGCGGGTGGAGCACCACCGGCGCTCCCCACCGCGTCTGGGCTTCTTGCGCGGCGCTGCCGGACATGGGGAACTTCCAGGTTGTGGTGAAGATGCCGGACAAGTTTTGATTCACGGTCGCACACGCTGTCAGAATGAAATTGTCCACGGTGGCCTGGGTCGTCGCTGCCGCTGGACGCAGTGCAGCCTGCCGCCAGAAATTCGTTGCGAAGGAAACATCGCCAAAATCCCGCCCAATCCGCATCAGAAGCGAGGCGATTAGATCCGTTCCCCCCAAGCCCAGCGGGTTTGGCGGTGCCGTGCCGGTGCGGAACGTATTGCTCCAATTCAACGAGGAGTTGGTGATGTAGGAATCCATCAGATTCGTCACCGTGGTGCGGAAGGTGGTAAACGAGTAACCGTTGAACGGTCCCCCGGCGACGCCCGCCGCATCCATCGCCACAAACCGCATGTAAACGGCGTAGCCCGTCACAACCGGATCGGAATCCGGGCTGTGATACTGAAGCTGGTCGCTGTAGAACCAAAAGTTGCGCCCAAGTTCGTAAAACAACACCTGGTCATACTGGTTGTTCGCCGCAACGCCGTTGTAGAGCGTGTTGAAGTACGATTCGAGAATCTCGATGCCGTTGAAGCCAAGATAACCGCAGCCCGCGCCGCAGGTGGCGGACACAACTGAAATAGCATCGCGACCATAGAGCGTGGTGGGATCGTAAGACGTCGGTTGCCGTCCGGTCGCCTGACGGTAAAGATCGTATGCTTTGTCGAGCGCCGTGACAATCTGCGCCATCACGGTCGCATTGAGGACTGAGTTGGTAGGAGTGAGAATGGCGATGTTCGTGCCGAACCACGGTTTCAAGGTGTAGGTCTGGCTTTGAAACGACTGGTATTGAACAAGGCCGGCGGAATTCGTCGTGAGCGCGTGTGCTGGGCATAGCGTCATTTGCGCGAAAACGAGGCTGCCGAGGATGAACCATCGTGATTTGTTTTTCATATATTTCGTATTTGGCCTTTCACCCCTTCCAACAGAAAGCCATACGAACTGTTACGAGATTTTTTGGAAAACCACGCCTGCGGTGGTTTCGCCAGCTAGCCATTCTGCCAAATCGTCAAAAGATGACGGATCTCAGGCTCTACTTCCGAAGGATCATCCACCGTGCGCAGGACTTCTGCGTACAAAAATTCGCGATAATCGCTCTTGAACCGCGACACCGCCGTGCGAACCGCCCCTTCCTTCATTTCCAGTTGCGCCGCGACCTTGGCATAGTCGCCGCGGTTGCTTTCGCCTGATAGAAATGGCTTGAAGACTTCGAACGCCTCATGTTTGCCGTCCGCAACATACTTCTGTTTCAAATTCACGGCGACTTGGGACAACAAAGAAATCGCCCATTTCTTTTCGAAGATGGACTCTGGCGTTTCTTTGCCTGCAAGCGGTAATTCAGCAGCGTCAGTGTCGTCTGACGGTTCGATGGGGACAACCAAGATATCGCCTCCCCTTTTTTGGGCGCGGCCCTTCACCCATTCGTTGGTGACATAGTTGTTGAGGCAGGCCAGGAGAAATGACCGAAACTTACCTTTTTCCGGATGAACCTTGCGGAGACCATTATTCGAAAGCAGGTGCTCAAAGAAACCTTGAGTCAGGTCTTTTGCATCCGCCGAATTATGCCCTTTCAAGCGAAGATACGAGTAAAGAGGCGGCCAGTATATCTTGCACAATTCCGCCAATGCGTCCGTCTTGTGTGACTCCAATATTAGCGTCCAGCGCGTGTGTTCGAATCTTGCGGATGTGTGTTCGCCAGCGGTACGAGTTTGATTTTCCGTGGGCATAACCGTCCGATTACATCGCATTTTCTCCGCCCACGCAACTGGCAAATCAGGCCGCCATTCTTTGGTCTGTAAAGGTAAAGGGGTCAGTCCTGAATGGCGCTTAGTTAAGGGCATGGTTCGATGGTTTTTGTGACTGCTTCCGATTGCGTTCGACGAACATGTCTTTTCTGGGTCGGGTGAGCAATCGGAAGTTTTTTGGGCG
>JBDSLX010000213.1:0-7682 GCA_039916145.1 Verrucomicrobiota bacterium
GTGTAGGCTTCGACCTCCATCCCTGCGCTTTTCAATTTGCCGGTTTCTCGATCCAGAATATTTTTATCCACGTCGCACATGGCGGTGATGCGCGCGCCCTTCATTTTTTTAAATTCTTGAATATGGGTATCGCCGCGTCCGTTCAGTCCGATGATTCCAATGCGAATATCGTTATTGGCTCCGGCCACTTGCGACCACGAATGCGCGGACAAGCTGAACGCGGCTGTGGCAACGGAACTTTGTTTAAGAAAACTTCGGCGATTGATGGATTGCATCAAAAAGTTTTGGAACGAAAGAGACGGTTTGTCGAGGAAGGAGTTGAGAGTCAGAAATGCCGAAGCGTATTCAAATTCGGGTTACGGCCAAAAGGCTGTTAAACACTAATATTTTGGCGGAAGAATAAACTTGGAATCCAAAAACTTCTTGAACTCCTTGCCCTTCGCTGGCTTCGTGCAGGAATGATTTTTCGTTTTTCGGTGTTAGTGTTTTTGCTGGTTCTTCTCGCAGGTCACGCCGCGCCTCCCGAACTGAACCCCGAAAAAGATTTGCCACGTTTGCCCCCCGTTGAATCAAAGAATGCGATCAAAACTTTTCAAATCAAAAAAGGATTTCGTGTCGAGCTGGCAGCCTCGGAGCCGAATGTGGTCAGCCCCATCGCGCTGTCGTTTGATGAGAACGGAAGGATGTTCGTGGTTGAGATGATTGATTATTCCGAAAGGCGGGATGAACATCTGGGCCGCATTCGCCTGTTGGAAGACACCGACGGCGACGGGCGTTTCGATAAGACGACGGTTTACGCGGAGAATCTTGCCTGGCCAACCGGAGTGATTTGTTACGACGGCGGAATCTTCGTCGCAGCGACGCCTGACATCATTTATTTCAAAGATACCAATGGAGACAGTAGAGCCGACGTGCGCAAAATTATTTACACGGGTTTCGGCACCGGCAAAGAACGACTGAATGTCCAGGCGCTCGTCAACAGTTTCAACTGGGGGATGGACAATCGCATCCACGGCAACACCGCGCCGAATGGCGGGATCGTCACCAATGTGGCAGTTCCTTCCGAAGCGCCACTCGATTTGAATAACCGAAATTTTTCCTTCGATCCGCGCACGTTGAAAATGCGTCCGGAAAATGGTGGCGGCCAATACGGAATGAGTTTTGATAGTCGCGGGCGAAAATTTGTTTGCAGCAATAGCGATCACATCATGACGTTTATGTATGACGGACGTTATGCGGATAGAAACCTGTTTTACTCCATGCCGCGCGCGCTGGTTTCCATTGCCGTAGATGGCGGCGCTGCTGAAGTTTATCGCATCAGTCCTGAAGAACCGTGGCGGGTGATTCGCACGAAATGGCGCGTTTCTGGAATTTCGCCCGGAATCGTCGAAGGCGGCGGACGTTCGGCGGGATATTTCACTGGCGCAACTGGCATCACGATTTATCGCGGCAATGCATTTCCCGAAGAGTTTTGCGACAACGCTTTCACCGGCGACGCGGGTGGAAATCTCGTTCATCGAAAACTGGTTTTGCCGGACGGCGTCGGGGTGAAAGCGCAGCGGCCCGATGACGAACAAAAAGTGGAATTTCTTGCCTCAAAGGACACTTGGTTTCGTCCCGTGCAATTTGCCAATGCGCCGGACGGAACTTTTTACATCATCGACATGTATCGCGAAACAATCGAACACCCCTGGTCGTTGCCCGAACAAATTAAAAAGCATTTGGATTTAAACAGCGGCAATGATCGTGGACGCATTTATCGAATCGCCCCGGAAAACTTTAAACAGCCGAAGCTCCCGAATCTGAGCAAAGCGTCCACGAAAGAATTAGTGGCGACTTTAGAACATCCGAATGGCTGGCATCGCGATGCTGCGGCGCGCCTTTTGTTTGAGCGACAAGACAAATCGGCTGTGTCCGCTCTCAAAAAGCTTGTGCGAAATTCAAAATCTCCGCTGGGTCGGATGCACGCTTTGCACTGCCTCGAAGGATTGAGCGCGTTAGGCGAAGACGATGTGTTAATCGCTTTGAATGATTCTGACGCCACCGTCCGGGAGCACGCTGTTAAATTGTCGGAAAACTTTCTGCATGATTCCGTTCCGTCCAAAGCGCTTTTTGAAAAATACGAGGCGCTGACAAAAGATCCGTCGATCAATGTGCGTTACCAACTGGCCTTCACACTCGGCGAAGCGAAAAGTCCAAACAAAGTTTCCGCATTGCGGGACATCATCCAGCAGGATTTTGAGAATTCATGGATGCAAGCAGCCGTTTTATCTTCACTCGCAGAAGGGGCTGGAGAAATGTTTGGCTTAATTGCGACTGCCGGCCAAAATAAAAGCAGTCAGGAATTTTTGCGGCAGCTCGTTCTCATTATCGCTGCAAAAAATAACTCCAGGGAGGTGGCGCAAGTTGTCGATTTTCTTGCGAAGTCGAACGATCGCTCGCTTTCATTTTCTCTCGTTCGCGCTTTGGGAGATGGCTTGGAACGCGCTAACAGTTCGCTTGCAAAGGTTGGCGACATGAAAAAGATTTTCGCGCTGGCCACTCAGGTTGCAGCCGACGACAAAATCGAGGAGCCGACGCGTATTCAAGCTATCCAACTTCTCGCGCTCACCAGCTTTTCAGAATCGAGCCAATCGCTCCTCGGATTGCTCAATCAAAATCAGTCACAAGCCATTCAGCTCGCCAGTGTCGCGGCGCTCGCCAATTTCACGGAAACGGAAGTTGGCAGGGAGTTAATAAAACACTGGAGTTCATTTACGCCACGTCTTCGGAGCGAAACCCTTTCAGCTTTGCTGGCGCGACCCGAACGAGTGACGGCGCTATTGGGTGCAATTGAGCAAGGCACGATTCGCCCGGCGGATTTATCTTCGCCGCAAATCAAATTCCTGAAAAATCATCGCGACCAAAACATCCGCAAGCAGGCGTCGAAATTATTTGAAATGACCACAGCGAGCCAGCGTCAGGACGTGATTAACGCATTTCAACCTGCATTGAGTCTTCAAGGCGACACCGCGCACGGAAAAATAATTTACATGGAACGCTGCGCCTCGTGTCACCGCCTCGATGGCGAAGGCTTTTTGCTCGGCCCCGATCTCGTGACTGTTCAAAATTCCGGCAAAGAAAAAATGCTGCTCAACATTCTTGACCCGAATCGCGAAGTCGCACCCCAATTTCGCGCCTACGAAGTTGAAACCAAAGATGAGGAAAGTTTGATTGGTCTGGTTGCGAATGAAACCGCGACGACGGTGACGTTGCATCAGGCATTCGGAAAAGAAAATGTCATCCAGCGGGCGCAAATCAAAAAACTTCAAAGCCAGGAGAACTCGCTGATGCCGGAAGGTTTGGAGAGTGGTTTGAAGACGCAGGACATCGCTGATTTGCTGGAATATATTTCGATTGCGAAAGGGAAGTGACGGTAATGCGTTAAATCGTTGAACCGTTAAAAACGTGAAACGAAGCCATTCAACGATTCAACGATTTAACGAACTAGTGAACCTCATCATTTTTGAAGACGAAGGCCTGCTGGTCATTAACAAACCGGCGGGAATGAACACACATTCGCCGAGTCCGTTTGCGGGAGAGGGAATTTACGAGTGGTTGAAAAATCGTGAACCGCGCTGGGCCAATCTCGCCATTATCCATCGACTCGACAAAGAAACATCGGGCGCGATTGTTTTCGGCAAAACAACTTTAGCCAATCGCTCGCTCACAACGCAATTTGCCGAAAGGAAAGTCTCCAAGAAATATCTTCTCTTGACCGACCGCAAAATTTCTTTCGACACACTGAAAGCAGAATCTGTTTTGGTCAGAGCGGGGGAGAAATATGTGAGCCGCCCAATTCATTCCGGCGGCGAACACGCGGAAACGCATTTTAGAAAATTGAAATCGGATTTAGGAAAAACTTTTGTCGAAGCTGAACCGATCACGGGCAAGACGCATCAGATTCGAGTCCATGCTGCGGAACATGGTTTCCCCGTTTTGGGCGATACGATTTATGGCGGAACGGCAGCATCACGAGTTTTTCTTCATGCGGCAGAAATTTCCTTCGAGCATCCCGCGACGGGGAAGCCGGTGAAGTTTGTCGCGCCTGAAAATTTTTCTGAAGATTCACGACTTGCGTTGCGCACTTCATTTCTCGAGCCGGAATGGACGAATGCATTTCGGATGATTCACGGTGCTGCTGATAGATGGCCCGGTTGGTATGTCGAGCGACTTGGAGAGTTTTTGCTTTCGCAGTCCGAACAGTCTTTAAAAAGCGAGCAACTTGAAGCTTTGGAAAGTTTTCTGAGGCAGTTTTCGTTGCGCGGGGCGTATCACAAAATACTCAGTCGTCGCGTGCGCCAGATTTCCAGCACAGAAGCTTCGCCCCAATTGGTTTTAGGAAAAGATGCTCCAGATGAATTTGTGGTTCTCGAAAATGGGATTCAATTCGCACTCAGTTTTAAGGAAGGTTACTCTGTTGGTTTGTTCCTCGATCAACGCGAGAATCGCCGTCGCTTTTTGACGAACTACATCGCGCCTGATCTTATTCTGCGCCAGGGATCAGACGATTTTTCAGTCCTGAACACGTTTGCCTATACCTGTGGTTTTTCAGTTTGTGCAGCGAAGGCTGGCGCGACCGTAACTAGCCTCGACTTGTCGAAAAAATATCTGGAATGGGGCAAACGCAATTTCGTTTTGAACGGACTCGATCCGTCGCACCACAATTTCGTTTACGGCGATACCTTCAATTGGTTCAAACGTTTGTCAAAAAAGAACCGTCAATTCGACGCCATTATTTTGGACCCGCCGACATTTTCGCAATCAAAAGAGCAGGGGGCATTTCGCGTCGAGAAAGATTTTGGAAAACTGGTCAGCGCAGCTTTGCCGTTACTTAAAAGCGAAGGAGTTTTGCTCGCATCAACCAATGCAGCCTCATTGAAGCCTGAGAGATTTTTGGAAATGATCGCTACTGCGGTTAAATCTTCAGAAAGAAAGATTGTTCAACAACACTACGTTCCACAGCCGCCCGATTTTCCAATTCACCGCGAAGAACCGGCTTATTTGAAAACTATTTGGCTGCGCGCGTAATTATTGGGAGCGATCAATCGAACGGGAAATTAAACTCGGCTGGGATTTTCGAGAATGGCGAACCAGCAGATAAACAAGAATACCCGCCACTAATACCAGCGCCGCGCCTGCGATTAAAAGTTTTTGCGGAGTGAATATCGGTTGCGTGGCAACAACGACTGGCGCAGGAGAATCTGATCTTCCGGAAATTGATTCCTGCGTGGAGACAAGCTCCTCAGGCTGGGTAGGGGCCGCGTTGTGCTTGGTTAATTTGTTTGGCCGCGAGCCATACCTCGGTTTCGGCAAATTTTGGGAAGAGGGAATGCCCACTCCTTGCGTCTGAGGTTTAAAAGTTGATGGATCATCATCAGCTACCCCCGAAGAAACGACAGGATTAGACTTTAAATTTTGCGGCCGAAAATCTGGCAGCGTGGAATTGACGCTCGCCGTTTCCTCCTTAGCTCGATCTCGAATTAATTCGTCGTTTGGCTTGACGGTAGCAGCGCTATTGGTGGCTGCCACGACAACGCCAGGTGCATCATTTGAAACAGTTGCTAAATTGGGCGAATTCGCGGGCGCGATATTTTTTGCGGGTTCGGGTTTAGGCGTTGAAGGAGTTTGAACCGTCGTCGTCACTGAACTTTCACTCACAATTTTTAACGGCTCAATTTTTTCAGGTACCGGGTCGGGCAAATTCGTTTGGACAGATGGAGAGGAAATTTCAATTTTAGGCGCAACAATCGGCGTCGAAATATTGGCGGAAGTTATTACATTAGTTTCGTTGGATTTGATTTCCGGTTTGGTTTCGACTTTTGCAGTTGCCGTGGCGCTGGCGGTGACCGATTGATTTGCTTCGGGCTGAACAACGGAGGTCCCGATTGTTTTTGATTCCGGCTTTTCTGCCGCAATCTGATTGGTTGCCTCGGCCCGAATTCGATTGGTATCCCCAACGGCTGCGTTGGTTTTCAGAAGAGGGGCGATTTTTTCCGGTTCAATCGGCGGGTTGGGAATTTGGATCGGCCCCAGCGAAGAATTAACCGAGTGGGCAACCGGTCTTCCATTTCGCCCCACTAAAATTGTGACGAAGGCAAGTTTCGCGTCGTATAATTCGCGAACATAGGATGGATAAATTGCGTTAATCTCTTTATCAAAGGGCGTGCCGTGGATCGGTTCGTTGCCGGAAGAAATCAAAACTACGGTGATGGCTTTGGAAGATTTTATGGTTGAATAAAGTGGCGGCAACACCGTGCGCAATTGGCCTTTTTTTTCGTAACGCTGTCTTTTTAAAAAATCTCCGACCGACTGCGCGATCTTTTTATTTTCTTCAAGGGACCAGTGTTGCATGGGAAACTCAGCGTTTAATTTTTCATTAAACGTCCACAGCCCCAAAGTATCGCCCGACTTCATTTGTCCTAGCACACCGGATTCGACCAATTCGCGGATGGTTTCCTGCACGGCTTTGGTGGAGCGATTCATCGCGAAAGAAGTTTCAACGATAAATAGAAACCGATTTTCCTGCGCGGCGGGTTTTGCGGTCAATTCGGCGGAAGAGACGTTTGTGGCAAAACTGGAAACCAACAGCAATAGAAGGAAAAGTTTTTTCATCAACGTGAATTTTTAAATTTGGTTCGCTCGCGCCGGTTATAATTTTTAATGTCGCACTGTTGTTCGTTCAAAGTATTTTCCACAGTCTGAATAAAATTTAAGCAACTCGACGCCATGCCGCCCATTGAAATCACCGTGTCGCGCTCGGCGTGATCGTCGGTGACGGCGAGTACTTCGCCGAACGAACTCATTCGATGCGCAACGCGTTCGATGATGTCGTCAGCGGTCTGCCCGGCGGGCGAATACAGAATTTCCATTTCCGGCGTGGAAAGAGTTGCCGGCGTTCCAGCCGGAGCGCCGCCGCCATCAAATACGATTGTAATGGGTGTGCCAATCGAGTCGCGGTAAAGCGTGAGTTGATGGATAAGAGCTTCCCGCGCAGCAGCGGAATGGCGCGGTTTTCCGGGCGCAAGTTCCGGCCAACTATGCAGCAGACTGAAGCCATCGACAAGTATTCGCACCAAGGCCATGAAAAGAGTTTGGCAGAAAGCCTGAAATTTTACAGAGCTTTCCGCGATGTCTTTTGCATCACATACTCAAAGTGTCTGCAGAAATAGACAACGTTTTGCCGTTGACGTATTTTATTTCCAGATGATTTCGTCCACGGAAATCCCAACGCTCGGTTCGCGCCGGGTCAAACGCTATTCCGGTAAAGTCGTTTACATGTTCGCATCGACCGACGCGATGCGCGAGTTACGCGAAATTCGAATCAACCCGGCGCGTTTTAAGACGAACTATCGAATATCACAAAATTTTTTGGCGATTGGCATCTGGCTCGTATCTACGAAAAAATTTCACCACGTTTTCATCTGAGCGATTGGCACCGAATCATTGATGAGAAATTAAAAAAGCGCTCGACCAGCTTTACCAACTTTTGAATCAAGACCTGAACAACCGTTGGATGCTTATTCTGGAATTGACGATTGTGTTGTTGTTCGTGATTGATTTAGTAATTCTCGTCCTCGGTGTGGAGAGATAACGATGGCCGGCGTCCGTTCCGTCTTTTTTCAATTATTATGAATTCAGAT
>JBDSLX010000214.1:0-5752 GCA_039916145.1 Verrucomicrobiota bacterium
TCATGCCCGGTTTGGAAGAAGAATTAAAAAAGAAAATCAATCGTCCGGTTTCCGATCTACCGCTTTCTGACGACACCGACACAATCACTCTTGCGTCCACGAGGTCGCTGACCAACGGAAATGGCAACAGCCACGCGAAATCGACCTCAACTGGTTTTGTCAATCAACTTGATGCTCCGACGTGTCCGAGTTGCGGCCATGTGGCGGTTCGTAACGGCGCTTGTTACAAATGTTTGAATTGTGGGGAAAGTCTCGGTTGTTCTTGAGCCGGATGAAAATGCACGCGAGGCCGGAGAAATTTCTCCGGCCTTTTTTGTTTTCAAAAACAGAAGTTGCAGCTTGTTTCTCACGCCGTTAGGTTTTTTCCATGATAGATGTGACGGAAATTCAGCCGCGCGGCGGACTCGACTTTGTGACGCGCAAACCTTTGCCGCCGGAAAGGCTGGACGCATTGTCTCGCGATATTTTGGCGCGAAAAAAAGAAATCAATGCGGTCATTCTCGCCCACAATTATCAAGTTCCAGAAATTCAAGATGTGGCGGATTTCGTTGGAGATTCCCTCGGACTTTCGCAAGAGGCGGCCAAAACAAATGCGGATGTGATTGTTTTTTGCGGCGTTCATTTCATGGCAGAGACGGCCAAAATTCTAAACCCAAATAAAATTGTTGTTTTGCCCGACAAAGATGCGGGCTGCTCGCTGGAAGAAAGTTGTCCTGCACCAAGATTGAAAGCGTTGCAGGCGACGAATCCAAATTTTTACACCGTTACGTACATCAATTGCAGCGCGGAAGTGAAAGCATTGAGCGATGTGATTTGCACCAGCGGCAATGCGGTGAAAATCGTGAACGCCGCGCCGAAGGATCGTGATTTATTATTTGTGCCGGATGAAAATCTTGGTGCGTGGGTGATGGAGCAAACAGGACGTCCGATGACTTTATGGCGGGGAAATTGTTACGCGCACGTTGAATTCACTCATGCCGGAATCACACGCATTCGCCAGGAATATCCCGACGCGCCGCTCGTTGCGCATCCCGAATGTGTCCAAGCCGTGCGGATGTTGGCCGATGAAGTTTGCTCGACGGAGAAAATGGTCGATTTCTGCAAACGCAGTCCGGCTAGAGCAATTATTATCGCGACGGAAGCCGGGATGATTCATCGGTTGATGAAAGAATGTCCCGATAAAAAATTCATTCCAGCGCCGGTCGCGAATTGCCGCTGTAACGAATGCAAATTCATGAAGATGAATACGCTCGAAAAACTTTACGATTGCATGGTGAACCTTGAGCCGCGCATCGAGTTGAGCGACGAAATTATCCGCCGGGCGCGACTACCAATCGAGCGCATGTTGCAAATTTCGGCAAAGCCTTTGGAGAATGCGGGTTAGGAAAAAACCTTGGGATTTTCACGCGGAAGTGGGGTAGCACAGGCCACTGGCCTGTTCCGAGCGGCGACTCGCCGCTTGGAACGGGGAAACACATGAACTTTTCCGGTGCGTCTGTTTCCGTCCGAAGTCCTTTCCATTCCGCCCGGCCAGTGGCCGGACGGCACATGCGGGTCGCCTGTGCCACCCATTTCAGTTCGGAGTATTTTCTGACGCAGTTCTAATAAACCATTTTATCCGCCTTGTTTTTCCACTCGTTGAAGGCAGCCATCGCTTTTTTGCGCATCAACTGTTTCATGGAAATTTTTCGATCTTTCAACGGCAACGGAATTTCCTGGTAAATAAAATCGTCATCGAAACCAATCTTCGCGGCGTCCTGTCGCGTGTTCCCAAAATAAATGCGTTTGATGCGCGCCCAGTAAATTGCGGAGAGACACATCGGGCATGGCTCGCAACTGGTGTAAAGTTCGCAGTCAGCAAGTTGAAATGTTTTTAGTTTTTTGCAGGCGGCGCGAATGGCGACGATTTCGGCGTGGGCTGTCGGGTCGTTGGTGGAAGTCACTTGATTATGTCCGGTGGCGACAACTTTCCCCTTGCATACGATGACCGCGCCAAACGGTCCGCCTTTTCCGGCTCGCATCATTTGTTGCGAAACGCGAATGGCCTTTTCCATGAATTTTGAGTGCATCAGTTTTGAATTGTAGGAGTCGAGGTAACGGGACTTATTTGTTTTCCGAAAAATTCAGAGACTCCTTACGTCGTCTCCTACGAAGGTTTATACTTTCAAACCGAACAACCGATGATGTTCCTGAATGGTGTAACGATCCGTCATGCCGGACAAATAATCGCAGATGGCGCGGTTCCAACCTTCTTTCTTCGCGCGTTTTTTGACACGTTCGCCCATTTCTTCCGGATGTATTAGAAAATAACGGAACAACTCTTCGAGCATCCGAACCGCCCGCAAATTGGGTCCATGCACCTCGGGGTTGTAATAAAGATTTTTATACAAATAATCGCGCAACTCCAAATTCAGTTCTTTGCGTTTGGGACTGTAACGAACCAGCGGACGAGATTGCAGTCGCACGTCGTCCGCGGATTTGACTTTGGCATCTTGAATTAATTTTTCGGTCGTGTGGACGACATCTTTTACATGCCCGTCGATCAAACAACGGATGATGAAATAGCGGCGGCTTTCATCGGGCAACTCGCCATATTCTTTTTTAACCGAGCGCGCGGCTTGATTCCAAAGTCGAACATCTTTGCACAATTTTTTTTCGGATAACAAACCGGAGTCGAGTCCGTCATCGAGATCGTGGCTGTAATAAGTGATTTCGTCGGCAAGATTTGCAACTTGAGCTTCGAGCGCGGAAGATTTTGCGTCGAAACCTTCGCGTTTACTCGGATGATCGTAGCTCGTGTAGTGTTTGACCAGGCCTTCTCGAACTTCCCACGAGAGATTCAACCCACGAAAACGCGGATATTTTTGTTCGAGTTCCTCGACGATGCGTAGGCTTTGACGATTATGTTCAAAACCGCCGTGGCCTTTCATCAATCGGTTCAACACGACTTCGCCTTTGTGACCGAAGGGAGAATGGCCGAGGTCGTGTGCAAGCGCGATGGTCTCGCACAGGTCTTCATTCAACTGAAGTGCTCGTGCGATATTTCTGGAAATCGCGGCGACTTCCATTGTGTGCGTGAGCCGCGTGCGAAGATGATCGCCACTGCCATTGAGAAAAACCTGCGTCTTGTATTCGAGACGGCGAAATGCGCGTGAATGAATTACTCGATCCCGATCGCGTTGATACTGCGTCCGCCACTCCGGCGGTTCTTCTGGATAAAGACGACCGCGCGTGTCCGCGCTGAATTGCGCATAAGGCGCGAGGAACTGGCGTTCGCGTTGTTCCAATTGTTCGCGTGTGACGGGCATGTGGTTAGTGACGAATGACGAATTGCGAATGACGAATTGAAGAAGGCCTGAACATGAAATTTAATTCGCAATTAATTCCTGAACGGAGACACCGCGTAACTCAAACAAGCGTCGAATGGCATCTTCGATCAAATTGTTTGGACACGAAGCGCCGGCGGTGATGCCGACGGTAATTTTTCCGGGCGGCAACCAGTTTTCTGTTTCAACTTCTTCGTGGGTATGCTGATTCCAGTGACGGATCATTTTTTCCGAAGCCATCATTGCAGCGTTCTTGATGAAAAAGGTCGGCAACTTCGCTTCGCCCATTTCAGCAAGGTGCGAGGTGTTGGAAGAATTGTAGCCGCCAATCACGAGCAATAAATCCATTGGCTCCTGCAAGAGTTTTTCCAACGCGTCCTGGCGATCCTGAGTCGCGCCGCAAATCGTATCGAAGAATCGAAAATGTTTATCCACCTCCGCATCACCATATTTTTTCATCATGGCGGTTTTCAAACGGCGCTGCACTTCTTCGGTTTCGCCGCGCAGCATCGTCGTTTGGTTCGCCACGCCGACGGCAGAAAGATGCACATCAGGATCGAAACCTTCCGAGCAAGCGCCTTTGAATTTTTCCAAAAATTCCTGCTTGTTGCCGCCATTTAAAATGTAATCACAGACGTAATCCGTTTCCGCGAGCGTGAAGACGACGAGATAATGTCCGCTGCCGTAAGCCGTCGCTTGCGAAGTCGTCGCCTTGGTTTCTTCGTGGCGCGCTTTGCCGTGGATGATGCTCGTGACGGCGTCCTTGGAATATTGCCGCACGCGTTTCCATACGCTCATCACGTCGCCGCAGGTTGTGTCCACGAGCTGGCAACCTTTGGTTTCGAGTTTGGCGCGTGTGCCGACTTGCGTGCCGAACGCGGGAATAATCACCACGTCACCTTGATTTAAATTTGCCAATTCCTCATCGGTCGGCTTGGGCGAGATCGTCACGATGCCGAGATTGCGGATTTGGTCATTCACTTCCGGGTTATGAATAATTTCGCCCAACAAATAAATTGGTTTGGTCGCTGGAAAAGATTTGCGCGCGGCGTAAGCCAGATCAATCGCGCGCTCGACTCCGTAACAAAAGCCGAATTCCTTGGCCAATTTCACCGTGAGCAAGCCGTCGGCGGACAGGACGTGGCCTTTGGCGCGAATGCGTTCGACCAGTTCGCTGCGATAATGCGAGAGCACTTGCGCTTGCACGGCTTCCATGATTTCGGGGCGGCGGAGATTGATTTTCTGAGGCGCTGCGGGCGCGTTCGCTGACATAGGCGATAGGTTAGCACGGCACTGTCGCCCGTCTAGGTGGAAATGGTCGCGGCGTTTTTTTGAGAAAGTCATTGCGCAGTGAAAAACTTGTGCGATGATTTGCGTCCCTCGGTTCGGAGCGTAGCTCAGCTTGGCTAGAGCGCTTGGTTTGGGACCAAGAAGTCGCAGGTTCAAATCCTGTCGCTCCGACCACTTTTTCCCGTTTCAAACGGTTTTGTGAAAAGATCTCGTCTTCCCCAAAAATCCTTCAGCCGCTCTGGTTCCGTTGGCAAATTCCGCGACCGGGGAAATTTAATGGCGGAAGAGGTGACCTCCGAACAACTGAGATTTGGCCAGAAAGCTTTTTTAACGAGCCCGTGAAACGTAGTTGGTAAACCTTTTATAATCGTTGAGTGCTATCCCCGCCCGGTTTGCGGGTGTCCAGTTCTGGATACCGGTGGTTCCGCTTCTATCTTGATAAGAAAAGATTTGGGCATGACCGTCGGTGAAATTCATGCCAAAGCCAAGGCCGTGGTTGCGAGAGGGAAGATCAATCCATTGCAGGCTCCCCATATCACTTACAATCATACCGTCATTAATGCTGAGTTGATCTTCATCGACAACGAGGAAAGTGTCAGTGGGCTTGGTGATCTGGGCCTCTTTCAGATATACCGGCGCATTGGCCATTTGCGGCTGAGTTTGATCGAGCATGTTAAAAGTCCCTGGCCAGTTGCGCCCGGCAAGATAGGAATTCATCGAAATGCTTCGCAGAATCAGCTTCCCCGCATAGGGAGCGACGGTCGAAAGGCGTTGGTCGGCAGGACAATGATAAATGCCAAATGATTTGGTGTACGGCCAGAGCAAGCCGTTGGTGATGCCCGCTGGATCGGCCCCGCCGTAAAAATAACCGCCATCGCCTCCGCCCGTAGCCGCGTTTCCGGCGCACCATGTTGCTGTCCATGTTTTGTAAGTGGGATATGACGGGACGAGTCTGCCATTATTATCGCCGTTATACATATGCCAGGAGGCGCCATGCTGCTTCAGGTTGCTGACGCATTGAATCCGCTGCGCTTTTTGTTTCGCCTTCGCCAAAGCGGGCAACAACAAACCCGCGAGGATGGCGATGATCGCAATCACAACCAGAAGTTCAATCAGGGTGAAAGCGCGCTTGAGAA
>JBDSLX010000215.1:0-13471 GCA_039916145.1 Verrucomicrobiota bacterium
TGCTTATCGCGGGTTCGTCATGTTTCTGATGATGGCCGAGGTATTGCGGCTTGCTCGCGTCGCCGCCGCCCGGCCCGACAGCGCGTTCTGGAAATTTCTCACGCTCCACCAAACGCATGTCGAATGGATTGGCTGTTCCCTGCACGACCTCATTCAACCGTCGTTCTCGTTCATGGTCGGAGTCGCTCTCCCCTTCTCGCTCGCGAGCCGCATCAGTCACGGACAATCTCGCGGCAAACTTTTCGCGCACGCGCTCGGTCGCTCGCTCGTGTTGGTTCTGCTCGGCGTTTTTCTCCGCTCCATCGGTCGCCCGCAAACCTATTGGACCTTCGAAGACACGCTCACGCAAATCGGACTCGGCTATCCGTTTCTTTTTCTGCTCGGCCTTCGTTCGGTGCGCGCGCAATGGATCGCTTTCGCCGCAATCCTCGTTGGCTACTGGGCGGCGTTTGCTTTTTATCCATTGCCCGATGCCACATTCGATTACGCGAGCGTCGGCGTGGCGCGCGATTGGCCGCATTTGCTGAACGGCTTCGCGGCGCATTGGAATAAAAACAGCAATTTCGCGTGGGCGTTCGACACGTGGTTTCTCAATTTATTTTCGCGTGAGAAAATGTTCGCGTTCAACGAAGGCGGCTACGCGACGCTGAGTTTTATTCCAACGCTCGGCACGATGATCCTCGGATTGATCGCGGGCAAAGTTCTCCGCAGCGAACGCGCACCGTGGACAAAAGCAAAATGGCTCGCGCTCGCCGGAATCATCGGCCTCGCGTGCGGCGCGTTGCTCGGATGGCTCGGCGTCTGTCCGGTCGTGAAAAAAATCTGGACGCCAAGTTGGGTTCTGTTCGGCGGCGGCTGGTGTTTTCTGCTGATGGCCGGTTTCTACTCGGTGATCGACCTGTTGAATTTCAAACGCTGGTCGTTCCCGCTGGTGGTGATCGGACTGAATTCCATCGCGGCCTATTTGATCGCGCATCTCTTCGACGGATTTATTTTCAAAGCTTTGAAAACGCATCTGGGCAAAAACATTTTCAAGATGTTCGGTGATGCCTATGAACCATTGTTGCATGGCGCGGCGGTGTTGTTTGTTTTCTGGCTGATACTTTTCTGGATGTATCGGCGAAAAAATTTTCTGCGCATTTGATTTTCAAATTGCTGTGCTGGACAGAAACTTTGATCCAAAATAATGTCCGCTCATGCACGCAACTCCTCAATCGATCTGGCAAGTTCCAGCTTATCTACCTTACTTGCAGCCGCCGATAACAGATGAATTAGTTCGTGAGGCCGAGCGAGAAATTGGATTCAAACTTCCTTCAAGCTATTTGGCCCTGCTTAAAACGCAGAACGGAGGTTACATTCGTTTCGGTTTGCCAGATTCGGTTCACGAGATGATTTACGGTATTGGCCCAAACTTTCCATCGATTACCGGCGTCGATTGGGAAGAAGTTAAAGAGTCGGTGACCATGCAACTGGATGGTCTGATTCCTTTCGATGGCGATGGACATTGGCACCTCTGCATCGACTATAGGAAAAATGTTAATAAGCCCTGTGTCAGCTACGTCGATGTCGAATGCGATTCGGAATCCAAAGTCGCGGATTCATTCGAAGAATATCTACAGATGTTAGAGTTGAATGTAGAAGAAAACGAATTCGTGATTCCTTCGGTATCCGACATTGAGTCTGTGAAATCCAAATTATCCAGTTTGCTTCGCGTTAAGTTTGAAGCTCCTGATACTTACGATTCCGGTTATCCGATAGAACGAGCCAGATTGGGGTCAGCCCGCGATCCCGAGTGGATTTGGATCAGCCCGAACTTGGTTTCGCGCGGCTTTGTCCGAGAAGATGATTCTCGCTACCAGGAATTGCGCGAATTAATGCCGGGACAAGCCAAACGCTATCCTGAACTTCCAGAATCAAGTTACATCTTAAGCGCCACTGATAAAATCCGTTCCAAGGTGTTGGACGCGATTCAAAAGGCATCCATCGAAATTCGTCCTCTGGCAGATTACTTTCCTTCGACGCAATAAAGATTCTCGTGGCCGCGAATGAAAAGTTGATTGCCCACCAACGCAATCGGCGTGTTGGTTTTGTCGTCGAGCTTGTTCGTCGCGAGAATTTCCAGATTAGGGAAATGCGTTCAAAATAACGGCTTTTACCCAAGACAGGCGCAACAAAAATTTTTATTTCTGCGCGCAACCTCTCATTAACACCGTGGCTTTAGCCCGGTGAAAGCGAAATCAAACCGATTCAGCCGTTTTAACGGCTTTAGATTGCGCCGGTCGAAAGCCGTTAAAACGGCTCGGCTCATTTCCATCCTCCTCCTCACCGGGCTAAAGCCACGGTGTTAATAAAAAATTAGATACCTTCGCCTGAGCTTTCACCGCTTGCCCAAATTCAAGCGGATTGTATTCTAATTCCATGACTCAAAGCGTGGCCCAAATTCTCGAAGAAGCGGAACAGCTTTCAGTGTCTGAACGCGCCGAACTGGCTGAACGCATCGTCGAAAGCCTTGCACACGACATTCCACCGGACATCGCGAAAGCCCAGATTACAGAGGTGAGGCGGCGCATCGCGCAGGTCGAGTCGGGCGCGGTGAAACTCATTCCCGCTGAAGAAGCGCTCGCGAACGTTCGTCGGCTGGTGACTTCCGCAAGCGCGGCAAGCTGATGGCCGTTAATTCCAGTTTTCATCCTGAGGCGCTCTTCGAATATGCGGAGGCGACCAATTATTATCTCCAGGAAGCATCATTGCGAGTGGCGGAAGGATTTATCACGGCGGTCGAGTCTGCGGTCGCGAAATTGATTGCTGCTCCGGCGCGCTGGCGTGTGGTCGAAGATCCCGAAATTCGCCGTTACGTTTTCACCCGCTTTCCGTTCGTTATCTATTACCGATGGGAACCGCGACATGAGCGCGTTACCCTTTACGCGGTGATGCACTGTAGCCGAGAGCCGGGTTATTGGCATCATCGCATCGAACGGAACGCGTAACCATTCGCTCTTCGCTGATTTACTTCCCTTCGATGCAATAAAGATTCTCGTGGCCTCGAATGAAAAGTTGGTTGCCGACCAACGCAATCGAGGAATCGGTTTTGTCGTCGAGCTTGTTCGTCGCGAGAATTTCCAGCTTCGCTCCCTTCTTCAAAACCAAACACGCACCTTCGCGACCGAGTACATAAACGCGATCTTTCGCGGCGACGGGCGACGCGTAGATGCCGTAAAGTCCTTCCAATCGTTCTGCTTCAAAATGCGCGTTGCCGGTTTTCGTATCGAAGCACGAAAGTTTGGCGTCGTTGTTCGCCACCACATAAAGCAAATCGTCCACGAGCAGCGGCGTCGGAACGTAAGGCGTACTTTTGTTGTGGCTCCAGCGAATGGCGTCGGTGCCGGTCAAATCTCCGGTGCGACCAAGCGTAATGGCTTGGAGCGCGCTGCCGCGAAATCCGCTCGTCACATAAACAGTCTTGGCATCGGCCACGGGCGTCGGAATGGCATTCGCGGTCTGGCCGCCGCACGACCAGATTTCTTTTCCATTCGCCAGATCGTAACTGCGCACTTTGCCGCTGGCGTTGACGACGACTTGTTGTTTGCCATCGCGGTCAATGATGAGCGGCGTGGACCAACCGGTTCCTTCGTCACGCGGCGTGCGCCAAAGTTCTTTGCCGGTGCGTTTATCGAGCGCGACAATGAAGTCGTCGCCTTCGTGATCCCAATTGATGACGACGGTGTTTCCATAAAGCGCGGGCGATGCGCCTTCGCCGAAACTGTTTTTCGTCTGCATGTGGCCGAAATCTTTTTGCCATTTCAAATTGCCGTCGAAGTCGTAGCAGTGCAGGCCGCGCGAACCGAAATAGGCGATGAGAAGCTGTCCATCGGTCACGGGCGAAGCGGAAGCAAACCCGTGATCGCGATGATGTCCTTCGTGCGGAATTTCTTCGCGCGCGATTTTTTGCCAAAGTGTTTTGCCAGTGGCGCGATCAAGACAGATAACGACGAATTGATATTTCTCGTCGGGCGTTTCAGAACGAAAACCTCCCGGAGGCCCGCCGCCCGGTCCGCCAAATCCACCGGGACGCCCCGGCCCGCCTCGGCGCGGACGAGCATCTGGCGCATTGGTATTCGCTGTAGCAGGCGCAGGTTCGGATTTCTTCACATCCGTTTTCTTTTCCGTCGGAATTGCCGTGAGAATAAAAATGCGGTTGCCCCAAATAATCGGCGTGGATGTGCCGAAGCCCGGCGTTTTGATTTTCCACTTCGCGTTTTTGGTTTCGCTCCATTCCAACGGAGGATTCGCGTCGGGGGCGCTACCCGTGGCCGTTGGCCCGCGCCATTGATGCCAGGATTGTTTCGACTCCGAGGACGGATCAGCCGCTTCGGAAACTTGAATCAGTTGCAGTGCAACAACGCCGATCAATAAGCAGATGGGTTTCATAATTTAAGAACCATGGTGATATGCCCTAAATCCAGACATCCGCCAAGTCGTGTTTCTTAAAATTGTTCAAAAGGGGTCGCACTTTATGTAAGCCCCGATGGAAACCCGGCTTCACTGTCGATGAATATACTCGGCCTCAGTTTTGCTAAATGAATTCCATGGCTACTCAAGAAAAATTTTATCAGTGCGCCGGATATTATTCTCTGCCGTTTTCCATCGTTCCTTTGGCAACGGTCACGTATCTCAATTTCTTCGGATGTTTCCTGCCCCTTTTCTTTGGTGCGCTCGGATTCTGGTTCGCGATCTCAGGGATGTGGAGAGGATGGATCGCAAGATTGTGCGCCTTGATTTCCCTGCTCATCTTCGCGCATCTTGGTTTAACCGCCTTCGCCTACAACGCGAGCTTTTGACTTAAAACCAATTCAATTTCTCAGCCCATTGCTTACAAATTTGGCATTGTCTTTCTAATAATCAGACAAGTTTTACGCAGCTTCGACGGCAGCTAATTTCGTGGCTCCGGCTTCCCATTCTTTGGTCAGTTCAGCGAGGCTTCCCTGCACCTGCACCAATTCACGGTTGATTTGGTTGGCACGTCCTGATTGTTCGTAGGTCTCCGGTTTTTCCAATTCAGCGGTCAGCTCGACCTGGCGCTTTTCCAGTTCCTGAATTTCTTTTTCCAAAAGCCACACCGTTTTTTGTTGGTCGCGGTTTCCGCTGGATTTCGCCTGCCGCTCCTGCGCTTCACGACGCTTTTGATCTTTGCGGCTTTCGCCCGGACGCGCCGTGTCCTTGGTTTTAACCTCTTCTTTGGCACCGGCGGTCAATGCTTCGCGCGCAGACGTGGCTTTTGATTTTTCGAGATAATATTGGTAATCGCCCGCGTAAGGAGTGAGCGTCCCGGCGTTGACGTGCAGAACACTGTTGGCCAACTCGCGAATGAAATAAACATCGTGACTGATGAAAACGAGCGTTCCCTCAAATTGCTTCAAGGCATAAACCAACGCGTCGATACTCGACATATCCAAATGTGTGGTCGGTTCGTCCATCAACAGCAGGTTCGGCGGATTGAGCAAAAGTTTGACGAGCGCGAGACGGCTTTTTTCTCCGCCGCTTAACACGCTGACTTTTTTGAAAACAGAATCGCCGCTGAACAAAAAGCAGCCGAGCAACGTGCGAATATTTTGTTCGGTGATGCGCTGTTCGGTATCCATCGCTTCTTCCAAAACGGTGCGACTTGCATCGAGCATGTCGCCGCGATATTGCGAAAAATATCCGGGCGTCACGTTGTGGCCCATCTCGACTGTGCCCTTCTGCGGAACGAGAACGCCCGCGAGAATTTTTAACAAAGTTGATTTCCCCGCGCCGTTCGGGCCGACGAGCACGATGCGCTGACCGCGTTCCGCCTCGAAATCCATTCCGCGATAAACGACATTTTCGCCATAGGCCTGATGAATATCGGTGAGGCGAACCGCGCGTTGTCCGCTGCGCTGCGGTTGCGGAAATGAAAAGCTGACTTTTTTGTCGGCGCTGTCTGGCGGTTCCAGTTTTTCCATGCGCTCAACCTGCTTCAATTTGCTTTGCGCTTGTGCGGCTTTGGAAGCTTTCGCGCGAAACCGATTCACGAAATCCATCAAGTGCTGAATTTCTTTCTGCTGATTGGTGTACGCGGCGAGATGTTGTTCTTCCTTCGCGGCTTTTTGCACAAGGAATTCATCGTAGTTGGCGCGATAACGAACCAATTTGCTGTGGCGAATCTCCACGATGCTGCCGACGAGCAGATTCAAAAACTCGCGGTCATGGGAAATGACCACAATCGCGCCGGGATAATGGATTAAGTATTCCTGAAACCAAATCAACGTTTCGAGATCGAGATGGTTCGTCGGTTCGTCGAGCATCAACAAATCCGGCTCATACACGAGCAAACGCGCCAAATGTCCGCGCATCACCCAGCCGCCGCTCAATTCGCGCGCTGGACGATCAAAATCTTTTTCTTTGAAACCAAGGCCAACAAGAATTTGTTTTGCTTTCGCGTCGAGACGATAGCCGCCGAGTTCATTGAAACGGTCATGCACGTTGTCATGAATTTCTTCAGGATGATCTGCGACTTCGACTGGGTGATTCGCGTCCCAGGCCATGACGATGCGACGCAGCTTGATGTATTCGGGCGTGATGGCGGTGGCGAGTTCGATGACGGTTTCGTCACCGACCGGCGCGCTTTCCTGCGGCAAGTAACCGAGCGTCACGCCGCGTTCGAGAATTATTTTTCCCACGTCGGAGCCTTCATTGCCAAGAATCATAGAAAATAAAGTCGTCTTGCCCGCGCCATTTGGGCCGACCAAACCGATGCGGTCTTCACGATTGATTTGTAGCGTCACGTCGTTAAACAAGACGCGTCCGCCGAATGATTTGCTCAGGCCAGAAAGAGTTAACATGGATTAAAGAAAAATAATTGTTACTGACGTTGTGGTAAAAACCGCGAAGCCGAAAAACTTCAAGCCACGGAGAGAACCGGCATGAAATCATCCCATCGTGCCACGAAGCCGTTGCGCTCTGCGCAAGCTCCGATCGTCAATGTGATTTTTTTCATCGCGAGCATTGTGACAAAGACCTGAGGTTTTAGCAAGCTCACCGCCAAAAGGAATTTCGTTTACGCGAAAGGTTTAAGGTGAACCTCAGCGTCAAAAGGTTCAGGCAGTAGGGCTAACGCCCATAAATCCTGTTCCGAAATTTGATAAGACCGAGGCTGTGTGTTTTCCCACGCAATAATCATCTTTTACCGCCATAGCGAAAAGGCTCGTCCCGCTTACAGTTTCAAAATAACGAACCAATACCTGAATTCAAACTCACTCAAATATTATGAAAAATAGATTAGCCTTTAAATTCATGGTGGCAGCGACTTTGTGCCTTGGAACAAGCGCCGCTATTGCTCAGACAACAACTCGAGCCAAAACGGAGATGCCGCCATTACCTCCTGGACTGGTTTTAACGGAAGACGGAAAGACGACCAAAGTGGTGGCGTCGCAATTGCCCAAAGCAAAAGCCTCCAAATCCGAAGACGCAACTATTGCAGCGAATAATCCAGCCCCAGGTTCAGCAATTAATGAACCTGCTGGCGCTGAACTTCCAGCAAAAACGCCGGAGCTATCGACCAAGAGCGAGACGCCGAAATAATTTTTCCAATTAAAAAAGATAAGTGATCTCTCAGATTATTTTGCGTTCCGATCGAAATCGAAACACAAAACTGGATCGGTTGCAAAAAAGGCGGTGGATGGAAACGCTACTTCATCGCGGCATACACGCGATGAACATCTTCGTGATCGTCCAGATGGTTTAAGAAGGTGGCGACTTCTTTGCGTGAGGATTCGCTGAGTTCAGGAAAAGTTTTTGCGATGTAACGCATCTCAGACGCGAGGATATTCCAACCGGCGGCTTTCAATGCTTTCGTGACGTGATCGAGGTCTTTCATTTCGGTTAGAAAACGCGCGCCCTTGTGTCCCGCAGGAATTTCATCGGCTTCGAGTGGTTCGAAATCTTGCGCGCCTGATTCGATGGCATCGGTCTCCGCGTCCCGATTTGGATCGGCGTGAGTGGCTTCGACAACTCCCAGGTGATTGAAAAAAAACGCCACGCTGCCGGGAGTTCCAAGTGAACCCGTTTTGAATAAATTACGAATTTCCGGCGCGGTGCGATTCCGATTTTCCGTAAGACACTCCACTAAAATGGGAACTTTGTGCGGCGTAAATCCCTCAAAAGTAATCAGCTCGAAAACAACTTTTTCCTCCAACTGGCCCGAACCTTTTTTGATGGCGCGCTCAATGGTTTCGCGCGTCACAGAACTTTTCCGCGCTTTCTCCACCGCAACGGCGAGCCTCGCATTGAGTTCAGGATCAGCCCCGCCCAATTTGGCGGCGACCATAATTTCGCGCGTGAGTTTGGCGACCATCTGCCCTTTTTTTTGAGCATTGGCTTCACGACCCGCTTGTTTCCATTGCGCTCCCACTTTAGTTCATCTCCAGATACATTGTTGTTAATTGAGTTTTCCAAGTTTGGGGTTTTCGAGGCTAGCAGTCAACTTTCTACAAAGTGTTTTGAGATTTTCCCTCGCTCCCCAACATTCCCATGACTAAGAATCAGCGATGGAAAAACGCCGAACTTTTCTTGTCAGTCTGATTCTGATTATCGCCACTCTGGCGCTGTATTGGCCAGCCACCGGGTATGACTTCGTGGTCATTGACGATAATTTATACGTGACGGAAAACCCGTGGGTCGCCCAGGGACTTTCCTGGGCAAATGTGAAATGGGCCTTTACCACGACCTACGCAGCAAACTGGCATCCTATTACCTGGCTTTCTCACATGCTCGATTTTGCGATGTTCGGACTTTTTGCGGGTGGCCATCACCTCACCAATATTCTCCTGCACACACTCAATACGCTCCTGCTATTTCTTTTATTGAAACGCTTGACTCAATCCTTCTGGCCCAGTGCGCTGGTTGCGGCTTTGTTTGGATGGCATCCGCTCCATGTCGAATCCGTGGCATGGGTGGCCGAAAGAAAAGATGTTCTGAGCACGCTGTTTTTGCTGCTCACCATTTGGGTTTACGCTCGATACGCAGCCGCGCCTACAAAGTTCCGTTATGGATTAGCACTCGTTCTTTTTGCGCTCGGACTCATGACCAAGCCGATGCTCGTGACGCTGCCCTGCGTTTTAATTCTGCTGGATTACTGGCCTTTAAAAAGATGGGAACCCATTGCCAAAATCGCAGACCGCTCGCTCGCGCGCACGGCGCATCTAAAATTGTTGTGGGAAAAAGTGCCTTTATTCGCATTATCATTTGCAGCCTGTGTCGTGACTTTCCTGGCTCAACGCGCCGGTGGTGCGGTGAAAACTTTTGATGCGGTGCCCCTTTCGCTGCGAGTGTTCAATTCCTTCACAGCCTGCGCCCGCTACGTCATCAACACTTTTTTCCCTGCCAATCTCTGTGTCAATTATCCATTGCCCGCTCAACCACCTGTGGTTTGGGGAATTTGTTCTGCGTCAATACTCGCCGGCATCAGCTATTTAATTTTTCGTTGGCGATCTAAATTTCCCTGGATGATTGTCGGCTGGCTCTGGTTTTTGGGCACGCTCGTGCCGGTAATCGGATGGGTTCAAGTGGGGCAACAAGCGATGGCGGATCGATACACCTACATCCCTCTGATTGGCTTATTCATTCTCCTCGTTTGGAGTGTGGATCGTTGGCTCGGCCTCGGGAAATCCGCCCGCATTCTTAAAATTGGCGTCGTTCTCATTGCGCTCGTTTCCTGCTTGTTCTTGACGCGAAACCAACTGGCCTATTGGCAAGAAAGCGTTTCCCTGTTCACCCATGCAGTCGCAGTGACAAAAGACAACGCCCTGGCCCAACAAAATCTTGGCGTGGCGCTTTCACACATCGGCAAATCGACCGAGGCGATTGAACATTATCAAGAGGCATTGCGCATCAAGCCCAACCATGTGCCGACGCATTACAATTTGGGAATTGAATTGTTCGCCCTGGAAAAATTTGACGAAGCCGAATTGCAATTTTCCGAAGCGCTGAGGCTCGGTTCACGCAGTGAACAATTGCATAATAATCTGGGCGTGTTGCTTGCGAGAAAGGGGCAACTTGATTCTGCCATCGAACATTTCAAGCAAGCCATTCAACTGAATCCGAATTACCCCAAACCGTATCTAAACTACGCCGTCGCTTTGCAGCGGCTCGGTCTGGCGAGTCAGGCTGCTGCGAATTTCACAAAAGCCCTGGCCTTTGATCCTGATTGGCCGGAAGCACTGGATAAATTTGCTTTTTTTCTCGCAACGTGCCCGGAAACACAATGGCACAATCCGCTCATGGCGATAAAGCTGGCAGAGCACGCCAACGAAATGACTGGCTCTAAATTGGCGGCTTATCTTGAAACTTTGGCCACGGCTTATGCCGCTGGCGGGAAATATGCAAACGCATTGTCCACTGCCGAACTGGCACAAAAAAAGATTCCAGCGAAAAACTCCCTATTGTTGTTGAACAGGCTCAATCGCGATATCGAGTCCTACAAAGCCGGGAAAAGTTCGCAAAAAGATTGGAAAAACCCTCTGTAAAACCGGCCGTCGTTTGCCGGTTCAAAACAACATTAGGTCGCGCAATTGCGGACTCGCCTTTGACATCACTCTCTGTTTGCGTCACTTTCCCGACGCTCAAAAAATTAAAACAAGTTGCATCGGGCATAAGATTGAGCGTAAAAGTCGCCAGCATTTTTCATGGGTAAAGCACTGATCATCGCAGAAAAACCGTCCGTCGCCGGAGACATCGCCAAAGCGCTCGGCGGCTTCACGCAGGACAAAAGCAAAGAATTTTACGAGAGCGACAAATATGTTATCTCGTCCGCAGTGGGGCATTTGCTGGAAATTTGCGTTCCCGAAAAAGAGGAAGTCAAAAAAGGCAAGTGGACTTTCGCGAAGCTGCCGATGATTCCCTCGCATTTCGATTTGCGCCCGATTGAAAAAACCGAATCGCGCCTCAAAGTTTTATTAAAACTCCTTAAGCGAAAGGATGTGGACGCTCTCGTCAACGCTTGCGACGCCGGTCGCGAAGGCGAACTCATTTTCCGCTATATCGTTCAATACGCCGCCGCGAAAAAACCGATTCAACGGCTCTGGCTGCAATCCATGACGCCCGCCGCGATTCGCGACGGTTTCGCCGCGTTGCGCAACGGCGAATCCATGCAACCACTCGCTGACGCCGCTGTTTGCCGTTCCGAATCCGACTGGCTCGTCGGCATCAATGGCACACGTGCCATGACCGCGTTCAATTCCAAGAGCGGCGGATTTCATCTCACGACGGTTGGCCGTGTCCAAACTCCGACGCTCGCCATCATCGTCGAACGCGAAGAAAAAATTAAAAAATTTGTCTCGAAAGATTATTGGGAAATCCATGGAACGTTCGCAGCAAAAGCCGGCGAATATCCCGGACGCTGGTTCGACGAGAATTTTTCCAAAGAAAAAAAAGAGGGCGAAAGCGAACACCTCAAACCCGAACGTCTCTGGGATGCCGAACGCGCTGAAACCATTAAAGCAAAATGCCTCGGTAAACCGGGCATCGTCACCGAAGAAAGCAAACCAACGACGCAGCTTTCTCCCCTGCTCTACGACTTGACCAGCTTGCAACGCGAAGCCAATGGCCGTTTTGGTTTCTCCGCGAAAAATACTTTAGGTCTGGCGCAGGCGCTCTACGAACGTCACAAAGTTTTGACTTATCCGCGAACTGATTCCCGCGCGCTGCCAGAAGATTACTTGGCAACCGTCAAAAAAACTTTGGACGTTTTACGCGACACCACTTACAGCGGTTTCGCCGAAACCATTTTGAAAAACGATTGGGTCAGGCCGAACAAGCGCATCTTCAACAACGCAAAAATTTCGGACCACTTCGCGATCATTCCTACTTCTCTAGCTCCGAAACATCTCAGTGAACCCGAGCAAAAACTTTACGACCTCGTTACGAAACGTTTTCTCGCCGTGTTTTATCCAGCGGCGGAATTTCTTGTCACCACACGCATCACGCGTGTCGCTGAAGAGCCATTTAAGAGCGAAGGAAAAGTAATGGTGAACGCCGGGTGGCTCACGGTTTACGGCAAGGAAGCGCAGACCGAAGATCAAACTCCGACGCTCGCGCCCGTTCAGCCGAACGAAAATATCAAAACGACCAGCGTCGAAGTCATCGCTAACCAAACCAAACCGCCCGCGCGATATTCTGAAGCAACACTTTTGTCCGCGATGGAAGGCGCGGGAAAATTAGTTGAAGACGAAGAATTGCGCGAAGCGATGAGCGCAAAAGGTCTCGGCACACCAGCGACACGCGCCGCCATCATCGAAGGTTTGCTTTGGGAAAAATATATTTTGCGCAACGGCCGTGAATTGCAGGCGACTGCCAAAGGAATTTCGCTCATCATTCTTTTGCGCGGCTTGGGCGTGCCCGAACTTTGCTCGCCAGAATTGACCGGTGATTGGGAATTTCAACTGCGGCAAATGGAACGCGGCCAACTGAAACGCGCCGATTTCATGAGGGAAATCGAAAAGATGACCCGGCACATCGTCGAAAAAGCCAAGCTCTACGAGAGTGACACGGTTCCCGGTGATTTCGGCAAGCTCAACGTGCCGTGTCCGAAATGCGGCGGCGAAATTCACGAGAACTACAAAAAATTTCAATGTCAGGATTGCGATTTTGCGCTCTGGAAAATTGTGGCCGGACGGCAATTTGAGATTCCAGAAATCGAGGAGTTGATCACGAAAGGTCAAGTTGGTCCGCTTCAGGGTTTTCGCAGCAAGCAAGGTTTTCCGTTTGCCGGTGTCATAAAAATGGGGCCGGAATTCAAACCCGAATTTGATTTTGGCCCCAAGGAAAATGAAGACGGCTCGATTGCGGAAGTGGATTTCACCGGCAAAGAGCCGCTCGGCAAATGTCCGAAATGCGGCGCGCAGGTTTTCGAAAACGGAATGCATTACGTTTGCGAAAAATCGGTCGGTCCAAACAAGACCTGCGATTTCCGCACAGGCGCAGTGATTTTGCAGCAGCCGATTCCCAAGGAACAAGTCATCAAGCTGCTGTCCGCCGGCAAAACCGATTTGCTCACAAAATTTGTTTCCAAACGAACGGGGCGCGCGTTTAAGGCGTATCTTGCACTCGGCAAAGACGGCAAAACCGCATTCGAGTTTGAGCCGCGCGGCGAAGGAAAAGGCAAAGCCAAAGACGGAAAACCAAAAGAACCCGTGGCAAAAATTGATTTCACCGGCAAAACGGCGATTGGCAAATGTCCGAAGTGCAAAGGAAATATTTTCGAGACGGAAACTGATTATATTTGCGAAAAGTCGCAGTCCGATTCCAAGCCGTGCAAATTCAAAATCGGCAAGGAAATTTTGCAACAGCCGATTGATGCAACTCAGGCGCAAAAGCTTCTCACCAATCATAAATCCGATTTGCTGACCCAGTTTATTTCCAAAGCGGGCAAACCATTTCCCGCTTATCTCGTGATGGA
>JBDSLX010000216.1:0-9407 GCA_039916145.1 Verrucomicrobiota bacterium
GGCGACCTGATTCTCGAAAAAGCAAAAGACGTTTTGAAAATGGAGTTTCCCGCACTTGCGGAAAAAATCGCGTTCCACGTTCCCAGCGAACATGACAAACGTCACGGACAAGCGATTGCAGCCGCGAGTTTGCCAAAATTAAATCGCTAAACTGCGCCAATCTAAAACATGAATCCTTATCTGAAATTTGTTTCCGCCCTCGCGAAACTCACGACTGAAGCCAAATCATTTCCGCTTGGCGAATTCTCGCCGTGTCCGCTGCCAACTGTCGCAAAAGATGCGCCCAAGGTTTTGTTTTTTGCGCCGCATCCGGATGACGAAACGATTCAAGGCGGTCTGGCATTGAGGCTTTTGCGCGAGGCGAAATGGAATGTGATTAACGTCGCCGTCACGCAAGGGAGCAGAAAAGAGCGGCAAGGCCAGCGATTCGACGAGTTGAAAGCGGCCTGTGGTTTTCTCGGCTTCGGCCTTTTGCAAACGGCTCCGGACGGTTTGGAAAAAGTAATTCCAAAAACGCGCGACACCGACAGGCCTCTCTGGGCGAAAATGGTAAAAATCATCGCCAACATTTTGGCCGAGCATAAACCAAGAGTGATTTTTTTCCCGCACGATCAGGATTGGAACGACACGCACCTCGGTGTTCATTTTCTCGTGATGGATGCATTGCGGACTTTACCGTCGAGCTTCGGTTGTTATTGCGTTGAAACGGAATTCTGGGGACAAAACGATGCGCCAAATCTGATGGTGGAATACAGCGAGCAAGATGCGGCTGATTTGATGATGGCAACTTCTTTTCATGTCGGCGAAGTGAAACGCAATCCGTATCATGTGCTGATGCCCGCCTGGATGATGGACAATGTTCGACGCGGCGCGGAACTCGTCGGGGGACAAGGCGGGGCTGCGCCGCAATTTACATTTGCGCAACTTTATCGCGTGAGAAAATGGAACGGTGGCAGGTTGGAAAATTTTTATGAAGGTGGCAAAAATCTTTCCAAAGAACAAAACGTAAATTTGATTTTTCTCTGACAAATCTTTTGGTCTTGAACGCGTTCTACCTCGTTTTAACTAACTTCAAAATCGCCGATGTATTCAACATCGCTTTGGGGACAATGCCGCTGAGTTCGACAAATTCTGGAACTTTAGAGCCATTGGCGCTGCGTTCGGAGCAATGGTCGTTGTCGCCCCACGGACCAAGGCCATCGAGCGTGGGGACGGCGTCCCAAATTAAATTGCCATCGCTCAGGCCGCCGCGCTCTTGAAGGTTCACAGGGATTTTCAATTCGTCGCCAGCTTGTTTCCAAAATTGGTAAAGGTCGTCGGTTGCTTTGTTGCGCGGCCAGGGGCGGCTCTCGGATAAAATTTCTACTTTCACTTCGCAACGGAATCCGTCGGTGGGACTGCGAACATCGCCGGGGCCGGTCAGCGCGAGCAACGCATTTTTCCCGTGCGCGTAGGCTTCAGGCGTGAAGGCGCGAAACTCGCCTTCGGCCACAGCTTCGTGCGGGACGCGATTCAAAACGGTGCCGCCCACGACGGTGCCGATATTAAAAGTAAGGTCGCGCGAGTAATCGGTGAGCGCAGTAATGCGTGGCAAAATTTCCGCAAGTTGTTCGATGGCATTTGCGCCTTGCGGATGTTTCGCGCCCGCGTGCGCGCCGCGTCCGCTCGTGGTGACGCGACACGTGGCGCGACCTTTTCGCGCGACGACCATCAGACTTTCTTTTCCTAAACGACCTTCGGCTTCGAAAACCAGCGCGGCCAAAGTTTGCGCATTGAAACGGCTGCGACAGAGTGCGCCGAAGTCGGGCGAAAACATTTCCTCGGACGAATTGAGAAAAAGTTTCCAGGTGATGTCGTCGAAAATTTTCGGCGCATGCGATTGCAGCGCGCGCAGAACCATCCAGATCATCATTGTCCCGCCTTTGATATCCTGCGTGCCTGGGCCGTAAGCGCGGTCGCCTTCGATGAGCCAGTGAAAATTATTTCGCGCTTCTTCTTCCGGCGGAAAAACGGTGTCGAGATGCGAAATCATTGCCACGCTGAGAGCAGATTTTCCCTTGCGCGCGAGGACAAGATGATTACCGAATTTTGGATTAGCCGAGGGAACAAATTCCGCCGCGAAACCGAGTGGGGCAAAACTGTAGGCAGTGAATTTCGCGAGACGATTCACGCCATCGGGATTGAGCGTCCAACTATTGATTCCGACCATCTGCCGCAGCAATTCCAGCGCGGCGGGCTTTTCCTTTTCTAAAAATTTCCCCAGCGAATCTACGTTCAGCATCGCAAAGCATTTATTGGAAGACGCGCCGGAAGCGAGAATCTTTTCGGACACTTCCTGACTCGCATCACTTCTTTGTCTTGCGCTTCGGTTTCGTCGATTCGTCGTCGCCCTTTTGTTTTCCTTCGAGCACATTTTTCTTTGGCAACGATTGTGCTAATTCATTTTTCACCGACTTCAACTCCACGCGATTGGCGAGGTTCGTCCATTCGTAAGGATCGTTGCGATGATCGTAAAGTTCCTCGCCACCGTTAGCATAACGGATGTAACGCCATTGCTCGGTTCGCAACGTGTGGTTTTGATAACCGAAAGTGGTAAGCGCAGGAATTTTCCAGTCGGCTTTTGAATTCTGGAGGAGTGGTTTGATGCTCGTGCCCTCGACATGTTTCGGAACAGGAATTCCCGCCAGATCGCAAAGCGTTGGATAAATGCTCATGAAATCAACGGGACGCTGGGAAATCGTTCCGGGCTTTGTCCCGCCGGGTGCAACCCAAATCATCGGAGCGCGCGCCGCTTCTTCCCAAAGAGAAAATTTGCGCCAATGATCTTTTTCGCCGAGATGCCAACCATGGTCGCCCCAGAAAACAATAATCGTGTTATCGCGCTGCGGACTTTTTTCCAATGCGTCGAGCAGACGTCCGATGTTCATGTCGGTGTAAGAAATCGTCGCGAGATAAGATTGAATGGCGGCTTTCCAGCGATCTGATTTGAGAATTGATTTGTGATCGCCTTCGGGTTTCGCCATGCGCACGCCCGCAGGTGGAATGTCCGTAAGATCGTCCTTTTTGTAGGGAGGAAGCTGGATCTTTTCGATGGGAAACATTTCATAATATTTGCGCGGCACGACCCAGGGCAAATGAGGTTTGTGCAAACCACACGCGAGGAAAAATGGCTGCTCACGTTTCTCGCCAAGTTGCTCGATGCAATAATCGGTGATTTGCCAGTCGGGTAAATCCTGGTCTTTGAGGTCGTGCTTCACTGGCTGCTGAAAGCCTTCCAATTTGGTTACGCCTTTGTATTGCTCGGAACGTTCGTCTTCATCTCCACCGGCCTTACCTTTTGCAAAATATTCGCTCCATTCGCCCGGATAAAAAGTGTCGCCATGATAAATTTTCCCGGCGCCCGCCACAAAGTAGCCCGCGTTCTTGAAGGTCGCCGCCAAGCCTAATCCTTCTGGAATAAATTTTTTCCAATTCTCGCCGTTTTGATAGCACCCCGTCGTGCTCGGTCGCACGCCGGTCATGAGCGCGGCACGAGATGGATTGCAAAGTGGCGCAGCGCAATTGGCCTGCATGAACGACACGCCCATTTGGGAGAGTCGGTCGATGTTTGGCGTTTTGGTTTGTGGATTTCGTCCGGTGTAACCGACCCAGTGATTGAGATCATCGACCGCGATGAAAAGGACGTTTGGTCGGGAGCGAGTTGCTGTGGCGGAATCCACGGCGAGCGCTCCGTTCATGAGAAAGCCCACAACGCAAAAAATCGAAAAGAAAAAGAGTCGGCGCATAGAACAATTCAAGACGGATGGTGCGTCGAATCCGTTACGCGAAAATGCGTCGAAGAGTTCAGGCTTGTTTCATTCCAAAATTTCCATAAAACGTCCGAACACAATTTATGAAACAATTACGAGTAGGACTCATCGGTTACGGCTTCATGGGCCGCACGCACTCCAACGCCTTCACGCAGGTCAAAAACTTTTTCGACCTCGAATATCAACCGGTTCTCAAAGCGATTTGCGCGCGCGACGAAAAAAACGCCAAAGCCTTCGCGAAAAAATGGGGCTACGAATCCATCGAAACCGATTGGCGCAAATTGATCGCGCGCGATGACATTGACGTGATCGACATCGCCGCACCGAACAATGTCCACGCGGAAATCTGCATCGCCGCCGCCAAAGCGGGCAAAATGATTCTGTGCGAAAAGCCGCTCGCGATGAATGGACCCGAGGCCGAGAAAATCGTCGCCGCCGTCGCGAAAGCGAAAGTGCCGAACATGGTTTGGTATAATTATCGCCGCGTTCCCGCAGTCACGCTCGCCAAGCAGCTCATCGACGAAGGGCGCCTTGGGAAAATTTTCCATTATCGCGCGAAATTTTTGCAGGACTGGACGATCAGCGCCGATCTTCCACAAGGCGGCGCGGGTCTCTGGCGTCTCGACGCGAAAGTCGCGGGCAGCGGCGTCACCGGTGATTTGCTCGCGCATTGCATCGACACCGCACTCTGGCTCAACGGCAGTATCGACACCGTCACCGCGACGACCGAGACGTTCGTCAAGCAACGCAAACACACGCTCACCGGCAAGATGGAAAAAGTAACCATCGACGACGCGAGTTTGTTTCTCGCGCGGTTCACGAACGGTTCTCTCGCCACGTTTGAATCAACTCGTTACGCGCGCGGCCACAAGGCGCTCTACACGTTTGAAATCAACGGTGAAAACGGTTCGCTCTTTTGGGATTTGCACGATCTGCATCGCCTCCAGGTTTTCGATTACAAAGACGAAAGCAAAATTCGCGGTTGGAAATCCGTCCACATCACCGACGGCGATCATCCTTACATGAAAAATTGGTGGGTTCCCGGTTTGCAAATCGGCTACGCGGAAACATTCGTCCATCAAGTCGCCGATTTTATCCAAGGTTTGAGCAGCGGCAAAATGGCCAGCCCAACTTTCAAAGACGGCCTCGCCACCGATTACGTGACCGACGCCGTTTTGAAATCCGCGAAGACGTTGCGTTGGGAAAAAGTGAAGAAGGTTAAATAAACCGCCCGGCAATGGGTAGACCTGCATCCGGCAGATGCTACCCGTCTCTCGGACGTTTTTTATTTTTCTTTCAAGCGGCGTCATTATCATCACCGCATGAGCAAACCATTACAAATCAAAGGAGCTTCGGAAACCCTGCGGGCGCGTTTGGAAGAAAGCGCGCAAACCAATTTCCGCAATTTGGAACAGGAAGCTCTCGCGCGACTGGAGCGAAGCTTTGAAATGGAAGATGCGCTAACTCATGAACGGGACCAGAAATGGATTGATGAAGCCATGTCCAGCCCCGTCAAACCCGGCGGAGTCCGTCAATTGCGGGAAATCGCGCAAAAGGTTCTTGCCAAAAAATGAAGGTTATTCGCCGTTCGACCTTCGATGCAGATTTCGTCGAACTGCTCGAATATTTCCGCGATCATGCAGGAGACGCAGTGGCTTGGCGGTTTGTTGAAGCGGTGGAACGTCTCGTTAAACTGATTGCGCGACACCCAAAGATCGGACGGGAACGTCGCGACTTAAAACCGCCCGACATTAGAAGTTTTGTGATCAGGGAATTCCGAAACTACATTTTGTTTTATCGAATAGAAGAGAACACGCTGGTTTTGCTCAGACTCCGCTACGGCGGTATGAATCTATCGACATTGTTGAATTGAATCCGGGTATAATTTTCAAGATTTGAGCAGCGGCAAAGGGCCAGTTCGATATTCAAAGACGGCCTCGCCACCGATTACGTGACCGACGCCGTATTAAAATCCGCGAAGACGTTGCGTTGGGAAAAAGTGAAAAAGGTGAAATAAATTTCGCAATGGAGAGCGACGCGTGCCGCGTGCCGATTCGGGCATTGCGCCCGAATCTTCGTTGCACAAATTTTTCCCTTTCTTTAGCTGCACAAGCCAGTGGAACGAATTTTCGGTGCGACGCCGAAAACCGCACGCCAGAGCGCGTGGGCTCCTAACCGATTACGTGAGCGACCCGTCTCGAAATCATTCAGACGCTAATCTGAAAAGCAGTTTGTTTGTTGTTGTGCGCACACATTCAACACCGCTTGATCGTGCAAAGCTCGATCCAAAAGTTGAAGGACTGCTGAAGGTGTCAAAGGCTTGATCGTTTTTACTGCAATTTTGGAAGCAAGATTCACATGTTTATCGACATCAAATTCGGCTTCAGCCATTTTGGCATAAACATCAATCACTTGTCCCAACGGCATTTGATCAAAGACAAGTGTTCTATTTGCGACTTCTTCGGAAAGTCGATTTTTGGTCGTGAGAACTTCGCCGATACTTCTACCAATTGTTTGAAGATGTATAATGTCGTTGTGTAATTGATTAGTCGTATTTCTCAACATGCCGACTTCATTTCGGAGCCGGAGCAATTCCAGATTACCATTTTTATTTTTCGCAATTTCCTCAACCAAGGCTGCGGTTTGGATTTTTGCCTCGTTTTGATCTTTTTCTAATCGTTGAATTTGTTCCTCCAGCGGCACTTGTTGTTGACGCAGGATTTGATTTTTTTCACGCAGTTGCAAGATTTGGCGCACTTCGTAAATGCCCGCACTAGCAAGGATTGTGACGGTGGTGGTGATCAAAGTTTTCTGTAATGTAGTCATAGCGATAGTTTTGGTTGCACCGATGGCGGTTGAAGTTTGAATGGCGGTTCCAACAAGAGAAACAGCGGATGAAATTACGGCAACCAATCCAACCGGCGCGGCCTGAACGGCATTCGCTGAAATTAAAACCACCAATCCGCTCGTGCCAATCGTTACATTTCGTTTCGAGAAAAATTCGCGCAATCGTTCCACCGCGCGATTCACCCGCTTTTGCGCGGCCTCTTCGCTTGTGCCGAGGGTTTGCGCCATTTCACGGGCGGACTTGCGTTCAAAATAACGGAGCAACAACGCGTCGCGATCCGGCTCGCTCAATTCGCCGAGCGCAGTGTCGAGATGTGGGGCAATGCTTTGCCAATCGGCATCGGGTTCGTGGGCGAGCAATTCATTCATGGCAACGGCCTCCTGTTCACGGGCGCGGCGGCGCTCAATGGTGCGCACGGTTTGGGCGGCGATGTTCTGTGCGGTGCGATGCAGCCAGCCGGAAAACACAGAGCGATCCGCGAGTTGCCGCGCGTTCCTGGCAAAAGCGACAAACACGCCCTGGGTCACGTCTTCGGCAAGATGCGGGTCACACACCATTCGTCGCGCGGCGGAATAAACGAAATCCACATGACGGCGCACCAGTTCGGTAAAGGCAGCTTCCGAATGGCTTTCCGCGTAGGCGTGCAAGAGCTGTGAGTCGGACTGATCGTTCACTTACTCTATGTTAGCCGCCGACTCGTAAATCGGACAGGGAATATACTTTTGAGCAGCAGCAAAATGGCCAGTCCGACCGCAATGAGGAGTGCGCGCGTCACGCGTGCAGGTTCGGGCGTCGCGCCCGAACCATCGTTGCACTAATTTTTCGTTTGCTTTGAATAGTCAGAGAAACGAGTTTTCGGCGCGGACGCCGAAAACGACACGCCAGAGGCGTATGCTCCCAACCGATTACGTGATCGACGCTGTTTTGAAATCCGCCAAAACCTTGCGCTGGGAAAAGGTGAAGAAGGTGAAATAAATTTTCACGAGGGGTTAAGCACTGTGATTGTCATGGGCTTGTTTGCGGCATCATATGTTCTTTCTCCCAGGTCTCGAAACCATCTTTGGGTTCGGTTTTGATTTCAGAATGACCATCAGCGAAGCCATAACTTTTCCGCCTTTTGCCTTGATAATCCCATGCCTCTTTTTCTCGGATGACAATAGTGGTTGAGAGCGATTTTATGTCCGAGAGCGGACCAACATAGACGAGTTCAAAAGAATCTGGAGAGGTGATTTTTGAATCTCCGCCCGAATATGCCAAAATATCATTAATGCTTTTTGGAAACTCTCCTTTTTTGTCCGCCAGAAGAATCATTCCCATCACAAGGTTTCTGACATCAGACATTTTGCCTGTCGCAACTTCTTTTTGTTTTTCGGCCTCTGGATTGAGTTGTTGAGCAGGTTCTTCGGGTTTCGCCAAAGCTGCCTGTAATCTCTGATTTTCTTCTCGCAGTCTTTCAGCTTCATTTTTTTGCTGGCGAAGTAACCCAACTTCACTTCGCAATCGCAGCAGTTCACGTTTTTCCTTTTGAACGCGCTCAGAATCCATGTCGATGGCGGGCGATAATGCTACCTGTTCATTTGACAGTTTTTTATATTGCAGTTGCAACTGTTGGTTCTCACTTCGGAGGCGATTTGCTTGAGCGTGCTGTGTGAGATACGTGCCTGTTCCAGCAACGAGCGCTGAAATAACAACCGCCGTCATCAGTTTTGCGTTAATCAAGTTCATGGTAGTAATAGTTGCTGAAGTTGCGATCCCCAAAAGTGCGACATTCGAAATCAAAACAGCCAATCCAATCGGCGCGGCTTGAACGGCATTCGTTGAAATCAGAACCACCAACCCGCTCGTGCCAATCGTTACATTTCGTTTCGAGAAAAATTCGCGCAAACGTTCCACCGCGCGGCTCACTCGTTTTTGGGCGGCGTCTTCGCCTACGCCTAAAGTTTCGCCCACGTGGCGCAGACTTTTGTTCTCGAAATAACGGAGGAGAATCGCGGCGCGATCCGGTTCATCGAGCGTTTCCATCGCTTCATCAAGCCACGGTTCGATCTGCGTCCAGTCGGAGGAGTTTGCATTCATATCGGCGAGTTCAACCGCGATTTGTTCACGGGCCTGGCGGCGTCCTTCAGCCCGCGACACATTCAGCGCAGTGCGACGGGTCACTTGATAAAGCCACGCGGCCAAAACGGTGTCGGGTTTCAACTGGTGAACATTTCGAGCGAGATCCGTGAAAACCGATTGGGCAACGTCTTCGGCCAATTGGGATGACTTAACCTGCCGCAACGCCGCTGAATAAACCAAATCCAGATGGCGAGCCACGAGTTCGGCAAAAGCTTTTTCCGATCCTCGCTGCGCATATTCCTGCAACAAATCCAAATCCATTGTCATCTTCATAAGTATATCCCCGCCCAATCCCGAAATCCGACTGGAAATCTGTCCGGCAAAAAAAGTTGGGATTATGCCTTTGACAAACAACCATTAAAAACTCACTGAAAAATTCGCGGTGGCACCTTGAAAAGGCGGAGCGCGGGTCTGTGACTCGCAGCACTTTCCGATAGCCAAAACCGTCACGCTTATCCCAAACCTCTCGATCAGGCGAAGTTGCTGCGGGTCACAGACCCCGCATACCCTGTTTGTCAAAGACATACTCCCAAAAAAACCTGAACATTTTCCATTGTTAAACGTCAGAAAAATCAGTTAATTCTAAACCACATTATGAAGAATAAATTTTTTGCAATTGCGCTCGCATCGAG